>CAJTTA010000012.1 GCA_910579305.1 uncultured Muribaculaceae bacterium | reverse complement strand
CATATGGAAATTACAGAGAAATCCAACACGCTTGTGGAGCTTTCCACAGATTCGGAACACATCCTCCACCGCAAGGGGGCGCCGTCTTATCCCGAAGTGCGCCGCACCACTATCACCCGAGACGCGGTCGATGACTGGGAGGAGATTCCGCTGGCCGAAGTGCCGGCATACACCGAGGCCGAATACGGGGCCAAGGTCGAGGAGCTGATACGCGAGCGATATTCGGTAGCCGATGAATTCGCTCTCATAAACAACGTCATGGCCGGTGTCACGGAGAAACGTCAGAGCGAGTATGCCGCCTATCAGGAATACAGAGAAGAGTGCAAGCGTAGAGCCAAAGAGATGCTCTTAGTGGAGCACATATGATTCAAAAGATAAAGATATAGGTGTTAAAGAGTATCTTATTTTTGCAGCATAAACTAAATATTTATTATCATGACAAAGAAAATTTGTAACGACAAGAGTGGCAGCGACAAGATGCTGCACGTCTTTTGCGAGTTCGTAATCGGCGCACTTGTTGGTGTGTCAATATCGTTTGTTCATTTCCCCTCGGCGTTCATCGCCGCAGCCATCGCATTTGCTGTTGCATTTGCCTTCGGTATCTGGAAAGAGATAAAAGACCGCAAGCAGAAAGGGAATCATTTCTGTATATGGGATTTGGCGTGGGATGTTGTGGGATGCCTTGCAGGTTCACTTCTCGCTTTCCTCACCAACTACTGCACATGGCATGACATCGCCGGAAATCTCATAGAATAACCTAATGTTGTCGATGCCATGCACCCGAATCAATTCATTTCAGACATCCTGCGGTGGGTATTCACCGCATTAGGCGCCACTATGGCAATACTTGAACCCACCTTACCATACATCCTTATCTGTACACTTATGATCTTGGCCGACTGCTACACGGCATGGTCACTTTCAAGGCGAGCAAGAAAGGTACACCCTGAGCGTGTGAGCAAGGAGGGCAAGAAGTTCAAGAGCCATCATTTCGGCGCGGTACTGCTCACCATCTTGAAAGCGTGGACGTTGATTATCATGTCATTTCTGATCCAACGCCATATCACAGACAGTATGCCTGTCGACCTTACGAAAGTGGCCGCAGGTGCCATTTGCTTTTGGCAGCTTTGGTCTATTCTTGAAAACGAGAGCAGCTGCAACGGCGCGAAATGGGCAACGGTATTGCAGAAGATACTCGTAGACAAGACCTCGCGCCATTTCGACATTGACCTTTCTGAATTAAAACCTAAAAACGAATAATATGACTACAATCAAAAAAGGAAGTAAGGGAGCGGATGTAAAGACGCTCCAACAGGCATTGAACAAGTACGGATACAATCTCAACGTTGACGGAGTTTTTGGTGCTAAGACAGAAGCATCAGTGAAAGACTATCAGAAGAAATATGGTCTTTCTGTTGACGGCGTGGTGGGAGCAAAAACATGGTCAAAGTTAGGTTACTCCACCTCGGAGGTAGCCGCACCCCGAACCATCAGCGAGATTATCCTGCATTGTTCCGCCACCAAAGAGGGAGTTAATGTAACGAGCGACTCTATCAATGCCGCTCACAAGGCGCGAAAGTTCTCCACCTACGTTGACCCCACGACCGGCGAGAAAAAATATATCGGCTATCATTATTTCATCCACCTTGACGGAACGATAGAAGCGTGTCGCCCGATTAACGTGCGAGGATGTCATGCGGTGAACCACAACGCCATTTCCATCGGTATCTGCTATGCAGGAGGTCTTGATAAGGCAGATACTGACGGCAGAAAGATAAAGGACACCCGGACACCTGCCCAAAAGGCGGCAATCCTCTCTCTCTGTAAGGCTCTGATTGCCGATTATCCGACAATCAAGCGTATCATCGGACACCGCGACACATCGCCCGACCTCAACGGCAACGGTGTGATCGAGCCGTTTGAGTATATCAAAGGGTGTCCGTGCTTTGACGCAATCCCGGAATACAAACATCTATTCAAAGAATGAGCCGATGAAGAGCCTTGTTATAATTGTGGTATCACTCGCCGCTCTCATACTCTCCGGGTGCCACTCATCTAAACAGATGTTACCCTCACCGCCCGTTATTGTCAACAATACGGATAGCGTCAAAACCGAATATATCGAGACCGTCAGGATTGAAACCGTTCCCGTTGATGTTCCTGTTCCGATGGAGTCCGCAAAGCAAGTCGTGCCTGACAGCACGAGCCACCTTGAAACATCGTTTGCCGAGTCTGATGCCTGGATTAACCCTGACGGGACTCTCGGACATTCAATAAAGAACAAGGAACAGAATCTCAAAGCCGAAGTCAAGGTGCCTGTCAAGGATACTCAGACTAACAACACGGCGGCAAGCGTCAGAGAGGTACCTGTTCCATACCCGGAGCCCGTGTATATCGAGCGTGATTTCTCAAAGTGGGAAACGTTCAGGATTGAGGCGTTCTGGTATCTCGTCGGAGCGGTCTTAATTTCATTAGGCTGGATTCTACGAAAGCCTTTGATTACTGCCATTAGGAAATGCTTATAGCAATTTTGATTATGTGTGAGAAGAGCCACGTTGTGAAACGCGGCTCTTTTGCTATCCGAACTTTTAAGAATGTCGTTAGTAATTGGTAGAGGAGCGTCTTTGATGATGTAAATTGATGATGTGTGACGCTCCGGGCTGTCGTGATGACAGCCCTTTTTTATTTGGCAAGTGATAGACCGTAATAGGCGAGGAATCTTTCAAGTGTTTCAACCGAGATCCTGCCGAGATGGTTAATCTTCCTCAGCCCTTTGGCGGTATGCTTGACCAAATCGCCGAGTGTCCTTATTCCGGCTTTTTCAAGAGGGCAAAGGATGCGCAGAGATAGGTCAAACTCTACAAGGTGAGCTTTCAGCAACTTCTCCATGTGGAGCCTCGGCTCATCGTATTTGTCAAATTCATTTCTTGGGGAGGGAGTGTCAAACATGGCTGATTGAATTGATGGGTTAATAAAAAAGGCGGAGGGAACCACCCCTCCGCCAAAGTCAAACCAATAATACCTTTCCGATGGAAAAGAACTTATTGATAATGCAAAGTTAGCATTTTATTTCAGATTATCCAAAACTTGACGCACAGCTTTTGATGCTTTATCAGGAGTTACGGAGATATAGGCGTAGAGGGAGGTGCCGCCTTTGTCAACTCTATGGCCCAGGATATAGTCAATGACGCTCTCACTGATACCAAGGTCAAATGCGTGTTGAGAGAACGATTTTCGGGCAGAGTAGAATATGAGCTGCTTGATGCCTGTTATCTCTGCCAGTTTGCGCATATTCACATCAAAGAAGTAGTGGCAGTTTGATTTGCGCTGGAATTGCGTTACCGATATATAGCCATCGGCTCCTTTGTGGCGGGCAATAATCTTCTTAGCCTCGTCTGGAATACGGAACTCTACAAACTTGTTCATCTTGGGGCGATTCTCAGTCTTTGTCCTCACATAGTGGATTATGTCGGTCTGCTCGTTGAAATTGATATTGAGCAGGTCGATCATGTTTATACCGCCGAGGTAGTAAGAGAGCATGAAGAAGTCCCGACACTTTATGATGTTTCGCTTGGGACTCTCGATGTCCCGGATTTTCTTTATCTCATCAACAGAAAGCCATGACTGGCGGACTTCCATTTTGGGAAGCTCGTACCCGGCGAACGGGTCAACTCTGAACTGCACATATCCACATCTTTTGGCATAGTTCAGCAAAACCATCAGGAAAACGAGATAGTTGCGAACCGTAGTGGATTTGAGGCCCCGGGTTCTAAGATACTTGTCAAGGCCGAGGATTGTGCCATGTGTGATGTTCTCAACAAGCATCTTCTCGCTAAGATGTTCGCTGATGGCTTTCCATATATAGACATATCCCTGGTATGTGCCGGGCTTGATTGTGGCGTTCTTCATGTATTCCTCATATATGGATGAGAGCGTGCGGTGCCTGTAATTTCCGGCATTCTTGATTTGGTAAACAAGTTCCGGACACGTCAGACCGTTGGTGTAAGCGAGATCGTCGATTACACCCTGATAGCGTTGAAGCAATCCACGGAGTTTTGTGTTGAGTATGGCGGCATCCGGGCGTTTGACCACGGAGCCGTTCTTAAACTCCTTGATGGAGTCGATCGTGATGTCAGTTACTATGTAGCGTGTTTCTCCATTGTGCGCCACCGAGATTCTGACCTTATGCCGACCACCCTTGAGGACTTTCGCCGGCACAATAACTGCGTTCAATATTGCCATATTTAGGACAATTTTTAGGAAATGTTTTTAGCTCAAAAGGTCAATTTGACGATTGTCGGCTATTGTCAAAAATGACCCGATTTGATAGGGGTTACTAACAAATCCTATTGAAGTTCAGTTATTTCAGCCTTTTAGAGCGGATTTTGTGGCATAGTTAGTGAAAAAAGCCGACAGCTTTATGCGAGCTGTCGGCTTAAAATCACAAAAATTCAATCTAATTCACTGTTTCTTCAAAGTGTCGCAGAAAATCTGCATGCGTATGTACTTCCTTTGATAGAGACAGTATCGAGGAGAAGATAGAGTCGAGAGATTAGCATTTATAGTCCTTGAACATGCCCTGAAGCTTCTGGCGGGCAAAAAAGATGCGGCTCTTTACTGTGCCGAGAGGCAACTGCATCTTGTCGGCAATCTCCTGATACTTATAGCCGGCCACATGCATTGAGAAGGGGATGCGATAATCATCGGAGAAAGCGTTGATTGCATTGCTTATTTCCTGCACTGCAATCGATCCATCGGGCGTGTCAAGCCCGCTGTCCTGGCAGATATTGATGTGATAGAGATCCTCAGTCTGGTCAATCACCGTAGCCTTCCTCACAGTCTGACGGTAATTGTTGATGAAGATATTTCTCATGATCGTGAAGATCCAACCCTTGAAATTTACATTGTCCACATACTTCGACTCATTGTCAAGAGCCTTTAGCGTAGTGTCCTGAAGCAGATCCTGGGCGGCTTCATGATTTGTGGTAAGTTGATATGCAAAGCTCAGAAGATTGCTTTGCAGGCCAAGAAGGCGGGATTTAAAAGATTCCTTAGCACTCATAGTAGCAGAGAATTAGATTTTGGATTATTGTTCTTATTTATATCTCCTTAACGATGGGTAGCTTCGGAAAGTTCGCATGTAATATTTATTTCACATTTTCGGCCGCTTCCTCTTTTGAGACTCGAGGAGGCAGAGTGGTGTCGACCTCATTGGTCAGGGCATGGGTAAGAACCTCGGATATGGTCTTTACATAATTGAATTTCAACCCTTTGAGATAACGTTCGTTAATTTGCTCGATATCCTTTCGGTTCTGCTCGCTGAGAATGATATTGGATATTCCTGCTCGCTTTGCCGCAAGAATCTTCTCTTTGATGCCTCCTACCGGCAATACTTTGCCTCGCAAAGTTATTTCGCCGCTCATGGCCAGAGACGGAGCTACGAGCCTGCGAGTGAACGCCGATGCAAGAGCCGTAGCCATGGTCACGCCTGCTGACGGGCCATCTTTGGGAATAGCTCCTTCCGGAACATGCAGGTGTATGTCATAATTATTGAATACCTCTGCCGGTATATCAAGCATCGGGGCATGGGCCTTGATATATTCAAGAGCTATAGTGGCCGATTCCTTCATGACGTCACCAAGTTGCCCGGTGAGAGATAGCTTGCCTTTCCCCCTGCTCAGAGAGACTTCTATAAACAAAATTTCGCCTCCTGCGGCAGTCCATGCAAGTCCGGTCACAACACCGGCCTGAGAATTGCCTTCATATTTATCCGGATCCACAAGTTCGGGGCCCAGCAAATCCCTCACAGTCTCCACCGTGATTTTCTCCGGCATTTTTTCCCCTTCCACTTCCTTTACCGCAAGCCGGCGCACGAGCCTTGCCAGTTGCTTTTCAAGCTTGCGCACACCACTCTCATGCGTATATCGGTCAATTATATATTCCATAGCATCTTTGGGTATACGCAAGGCATTCTTCTTCAGGCCATGCTCTTCCAGCGTCTTGGGCAGGAGATGCTTTGTGGCGATCGATACTTTTTCATCAGTGACATAGCCGGGAATCTCTATCAGCTCCATTCGGTCGAGCAATGGGTGCGAGATGGTGGATAGATCATTGGCTGTGGCAATAAACATTACCCGGGAAAGATCGTAGTCGAAATTAAGGTAGTTGTCGTGAAACTTATTATTCTGCTCAGGATCAAGTACTTCAAGCAATGCAGTAGACGGGTCGCCTTTGGCATCACGTGATATTTTATCTATTTCATCCAGCACAAATACAGGATTGCCGGTGCCCACTTTTTCAAGAGCAGCTATGATACGTCCGGGCATAGCGCCTACATATGTGCGGCGGTGACCGCGTATTTCAGCCTCATCGTGCACGCCTCCTAATGCGACACGCGCATATTCTCGGCCTATGGCAGAGGCTATCGAGCGGCCAAGCGAAGTCTTGCCTACTCCCGGAGGCCCGTACAGGCATAATATAGGGGCTTTCATGTCGCCTCGCAGCTTGAGCACAGCCATCTGCTCCACAATGCGTTCCTTTACCTTCTCAAGGCCAAAATGATCGGCATCAAGAGTATGCCGCACTTTCTTGAGGTCGAAGTTATCCTGTGAATAATTATTCCAAGGCAGAGAGAGCATATTTTCCAGATATGTGTACTGTATGCCATATTCAGGGCTATTGGCCGGGAATCTGTCAAGTTTCCTCATCTCCTTGGCGAAATGCTCGGCAGCTTTCTCGCTCCAATTCATTTTCTCAGCCTTGCATTCAAGCTCGCCTATTTCCTCATCTTCTATCGATCCTCCAAGTTCATCTTCGATCACAGCCATCTGCTGTCGCATATAGTGTTCCCGCTGTTGTTGTGACAAACGCTCCTGAGTGCGCCTGGCCACATCTGCCCTCATCTGCATGAGCTGAAGAGAATGATAGAGGGAATGGGCGAGCAATGTGGCACGCTCCTTTATATTCATGGTTTCAAGAAGTCGCTGCTTCTCTGACACCTCCAAAGGAGAATTTACACTTATAAAGTGCAGAGCAATCATAGGATTCTCAAGCTGTCCGAGTGACTCCGAGATATTGCGGGTATCCTCTTCGGGAATCATGGCAAGAATCTGCTTGTAGTAATCAATCACAGTGGAGAATATCACTCCCATCTCCTCATGCTCGCTATCGGCAGGAAACTCCTCGGTGAGCCTCACTGCATCCCCACGGTAAAACGGCGCAGGCTGATGCAGCTTCTTGAGGGTGGCCGGCATCTGCATATTGAGCAGCACGCTGACATTGCCGTCAGGAAGATTGATTACCTTGAGCACCCGGGCTATTACGCCCACACTGTAACAGGAATCCTGCGAGGGGGTCTCCTCCCTGCCATCTTTCTGAGTCACCAACAGCACAGGCTCCCCGGATTGTTCGGCTGCAAGAGCGAGGGCCTTGTTGAAATCCCGTTCTACGGTGATTGGCATGGAGACTCCGGGAAACGGCACAATGTCACGAAGCGGCATCACAGCGATATCTTTGAGATTCTTCGGAATTCGCTTGAATGCGCCTTTACCCGCAAGCATTGCTGCCGGGATTTCAGTGATGATATTTTTTACATGGGCCGAAAGGGCATCTATTGGATTCTGATTATTATCAGCGGAAACAGGTTTCATATGAGGAAAATAATTGAAAAGTCCTGCCAAAGGGCATGGAGCATTAAGCGTGCAAAATTACAAAAATTCGCCGAATAACACAAACCGGTGTCGGACGCCCTGTTAGAGTATGAGTTGATACACGCAATCGTTCCAATATTTGCCGAATTTCCATCCGGATTCGGGAATACGTCCTGTGAGTGTGAAGCCTGTGCGCAAGTGCAGCCGTTCGCACGCGATGTTGCCTTCCGTAACCCACGACACTAATATATGTGCACCGGCTTCGCGGCATCTGTCGACAAGTTCTGACAATAGCGCGGAGCCTGCTCCTTGGCCACATGAATCTTTATCCAGATATATTGTGACTTCCCAAGAGCGGGCATATACAGGATCGGGCATCCACAGATGTGAGTAGGCATAGCCTATGATGCGCCCCTCTGACTCTGCTACAAGGAAGGGGAAACGCGCACCAAGTTCAAGTCTATCTATTTTTTCTTTCATTTCATCCACAGTGAGCGTCTGGCACGAAAATATCACAGGACTTGTCCTTACATAGTGATTGTATATGCAAGCCATTGCTGCAGCATCTTGCACTGTTCCTGAGCGTATGATCATAATGTGATAATATAGAATGTTTATAGATAAAATGTCAGATATGGGAGGGCAAATTAAGAGCATTCCTCGCAAGGTGTGACGCACCATTTGAGGAATGCCCTGGGCAAAGTGTCGTTTCTATATTCAGGAGAGACGACGGAGCATATCGGTAAGGAACTCGTAGAATTGAGCTACCGACGGAATATTGGCTTTTTCACCGGGTGAATGAATATCTTTCAGTGTCGGCCCGAATGAAATCATATCCATACCGGGCATCTGCTCCAAGAAGATACCGCACTCAAGGCCGGCATGCAGTGCTTCTACGCGGGGAGTCTCGCCAAATAGACTCTCAAAGCTTGCCTTGGCTACTTTCAGCAGTGCGCTGTCAGGATTCGGTGCCCATCCCACAGAAGGATCATTGGTCTCTACAGAGCAGCCTATATTGCTGTAAAGAGCCTCAATCTTATGAGAAATCTCATCCCTGCGGCTGTCTACGGAAGAGCGCTGGTGAGTGGTTATTACCATTACGTCAGGCCCGTCAAGGCGCACACTCGCAAGATTGGAGCTGGTTTCCACAAGGCCGGGAACAGCAAGACTCATCTCCTGCACACCATTGGGGGTGGCAAATAATGTTGAGATCAGCGCAGCGCTGCATTCTTCTGCAAGGATAGAGCCGGGAGCCTCGGCAGGCTGAATTGTAAACGTAAAATCAGCACCTTCTGCCAGCAGCAACTCGGCATGTATCATGTCATTGAAGCTCTTCGCATCCATCTCGAGAGCTGCTGCATCAGCTTCGGGCACACCTACTATGGCCCAGGCCTCACGAGGGATAGCATTGGGAAGTCCGCCGCCGCAGAAGTCGTTGAGCACCAGGTCGTGGCGCTGAGACGCCTCCCATATGAATCTGGCCAGCTGCTGGTTGGCATTTCCTCTTCCGAGATGTATTTCCATTCCGGAATGTCCCCCTTTGAGATGATTGATGTGGATCTTGAAGAATGTATATCCTGAGGGCACTTCGGCGTGACTGAGCGGATAGCGGCATATTGTGGCTATGCTGCCGGCGCAGCCGATCACAATGAGTCCATGCTCCTCACTGTCGAGATTGAGCAGAATCTTACCGGTTATCATGCCGGCCTCAAGTCCATTGGCGCCGATAAGGCCTTGCTCCTCATCTACCGTGAACAGACACTCCAGAGGCCCATGCACCAGATCAGGATCAATGAGGCATGCCATGGCAGCTGCGCAACCCATGCCATTGTCGGCGCCAAGAGTAGTGCCATTGGCATGTACCCAGTCGCCATCCACAATAGTTCCAATGGGATCGACAAGGAAATTATGGTTAGAGTCGCCGCGTTTTTCAGCCACCATATCCTGATGTCCCTGAAGCACTACGGTAGGGGCATTCTCATGGCCAGGGGTAGCCGGTTTTGTCATCACTACATTCCCCACGGCATCGGTCTTCACCGCAATGTTATGGCGATTTGCCCAGTCTACAAGAAATTCACGCATCTTATCGAGATGATGGGTGGGGCGTGGAACTCGGGTTATTTCATCGAAGCACTGCCATATCAAGGCAGGTTTCAGGTCTGTGATATTCATTACGTTAGATTATGTGATTTTAATGACTGATTGTTTTTTCTGGATTCTGTATCGAGTCCTTGACAACGGATGATGCAGCCGAAGCAGCCTCCTCCTTTTTGAAGCGGGCATAGGCATTGGCCATTTTAGTGTGATAACCGCGACGCGCATAAGAAGCTCCGTTATATTTGCGTGCGAAGGCTGACCAGTTCTTGGCCTGAAGAGCAGGGAGCATCCCTGTATTGCGGATGAATATGCCGAAAAGCTCAAGCTGCTCAAACTCCGAGAAACTCATGCGCTCTACAAACTCATTCACATCCTTGCATCCACACACTTTATAATTGAATCCACCGATCTGAAACATGCCCCAGAATGTGCCCATATTGGCTTTATCCTCATTTACTTTCCTGGCTGCGATGAGCTGTGCCCATTCCTTGCGTCCATAACTGCCGGATATACCTTCGGGGACAGAGGCAGATGCCGGCGCTTTCTTATTGACTGTCGGCTTCATGCGATTGTACATCGCACGATCAAAGTTTATGACAGGCACCCCGGGCGCCCAGAAGCCTTGAAGGGCCGCACCGGCTTCGATGCGCACGACTGCTTTTATCGCTGCGGTCTCCACTCCTAATTTCGCTGCAACTACACGATAGTCAGCATCCGTGAGGGTGCGGTAGCGGTTGGCGGAGTCAATATGCGCTATGTGCTCCGCTTCGGTGCGCCATGCACCGAAACTCTCTATATCATGTTGGGAATCAATTATAATAGTGTCGATACGCACCTCTCCCCAAGGCATAACTATGGTGTCGACCTTATAAGCCGGCCGAGTTGACTCCTCACTCAAAGTAGGAGCCTCATCGGAGGCCGTGGAGGCCAAAGTGGCCCCCACGGCGCCAGAGGCTACAGCAACTCCTGAGGCTATCAGGCCTATGCTGCGCAGCTTCTTCATGAGTTGGCCACTTTCTTCAGGGTCAGCGTGAGATGCTTCCAGAATTTTTCAACAGTGGGGATATTAAGCTGCTCATCGGGAGAATGAACTCCGGTCATAGTCGGGCCGAACGATACCATGTCCAGCTCGGGATTGTTCTGCAGGAAGAGGCCGCATTCAAGACCTGCGTGTATAGCCTTGATGGCCGGCTTCACACCAAACAGTTCCTCGTATGCCTCGGCTGAGAGCTTCATGATCGGGCTTTGCATGTTGGGAGCCCAGCCGGGATAACCGTCGGAGTGTTCCACCCTTGCTCCGGCAAGCTGGAAGTGTGCCTCTACCTGATGGGCTATATCATTCTTGCGGCTTTCCACCGATGAGCGCTGAGAGGTAGTAATCTTGATGATGTTGTCTGCCTCCATCTTCACAGCAGCGAGGTTGGTGCTTGTCTCCACAAGACCCGGCAGATCGCGGCTCATAGAATAAACTCCGTGAGGAGCTGAATAAAGAGCACGCACAAGAGCTATTGAAGTGGCTGCGTCGATGCAGTATTCAGGCTTGGCCACTTCTTCTACTGTAAATTTCATGGCCGGTTCTACACCTGCATACTCATTGCGTATTTCGGCTACATATTTTTCCAGATGCTCTTTAACCTTCTCCTTGAGCTCTCCATGTATTCCGAATATTGCGTATGCCTCGCGAGGAATGGCATTGCGGAGATTTCCTCCGTTAAACTCGCTCACGGCAATGTCGTGATTCTGGGCGCAATCCCAAAGGAATCGGGCAATGAGCTTATTGGCGTTGGCACGGCCGAGATGAATGTCGCCTCCGGAGTGGCCTCCGAGCAGGCCGGATACGCTCACCTTCAGATAATGGAAGTGCTCGGGGCTCACTGCACGATTATAGGAGAAGAAAGCTGTGGTGTCGATGCCACCGGCGCAGCCCACGAAGATTTCACCGTCATCCTCACTGTCGAGATTGATGAGGATCTTGCCAGTTATCATACCCTCTCCGAGGTTGATTGCGCCTTCAAGACCTATCTCCTCATTGATGGTAAAGAGGCATTCCAATGGCCCGTGCATAAGGTCGGGATCAATCAGCGCCGCCATTGCCGCAGCCATGCCTATGCCGTTGTCTGCACCGAGAGTAGTGCCGCGGGCCTTTACCCAGTCGCCGTCTATATAAGTCTGAATGGGATCTTTAAGGAAATCATGAACAGTGTCATTATTCTTTTCAGCCACCATGTCCATGTGAGCCTGAAGGATCACTGTGGGAGCGCCTTCGCATCCGGGAGTGGCAGGCTTGCTCATGACTACGTTACCCACTGCATCGGTCTTGACTGCGATGTCATGCTCAGAGGCGAATTTCAAGAGATATTCGCGGATTTTCTCCTCATGGCATGAGGGTCGGGGCACTTTTGTGATTTCATCGAAGCACTGCCATATGAGCGCAGGTTTAAGGTCTTTAACTTCCATTGTGAAGATATAAAATGTTTTAGATAGAGTCCTGATCATTCATTACTGATGCATATGAATATGTCTGGCGGACTCATGTGTTCGATTTTAAAAGATTCACAAAGATAATCAATTATTCCCATTACACAAAAAGTTTTGCATTTTTTTTGAAGTCTCTCCTCCATGTCAGTAAAAATTAGTATATTTGCATCCGTTTTTGCTGTCGGCCATGCCGCAGCTATGTCAGATAAATCTTATATCACATATAGCAATGAAGAAAATATTTATCGCCGCATGCAGCATTGCGATGTTCATCTCTATGGGTGCAGGGTTCGTTTCCTGCGACAAGGAGGGTGACGTTAAGTCAAAGACTGTCGCAACAAAGCCTCAGAAGAAGACTGATGCCGGAGAACTTCCAAATTACAGATACGTGGATTCCGACACTCTCTTGGAGAAGTATAATCTATCGAAAGATTATCAGGAAGAGATGTTGCGTCTGCAAAATAATTATGACAATACAGCGCGTCAGCAGCAATCTGCATTGGAGGGCCTTGCTTCACAATATCAGAAGAAGCAGCAAAACAATGGCTACACCAGCGAGCAGGAGATGCAGCGCGATATGAACACATTGCAGCAGCGCCAGGCCGCAGCTCAGAATCAGCTCGGCAAGATGCAGAATGACATGCAGGCTCAGATGGCTGCGGCCCAGCGTGCCGTGCAGGACTCCATAGTGGGATATATCAAGGAGTATAATGCCGCACATGGCTATGATGCGATATTCATGAAAGCCGCGACGCTATACATCGATCCTAAGCTGGATATAACTGATGAGGTGCTCAAGGGCCTTAACGAGCGTTATAACAAAGTCAAGAAGTGAACATCTGTGTGCAGACCTACGGTCGGCTCCTATATACATTGCGACGCCTCAACACACATTGCGTGAGGGCTTATCAGCTCTCTAAGTTCCGCAATGTGGGTCGGGGCGTCAAGCTATGTGAAGGCGGAGCGTTCACCTACCGCACTATCTCGATAGGCGATGATGTCTTCATAGGACGTAATTGCTGTTTCCAGAGTGAGCATGGAAGTATAGAGATAGGGAATCATGTCATGTTCGGGCCGGGTGTCAACATACATGGTGGCAATCACTCCACAGCAGTCACCTCCTCACCGATGAAATCTGTGAGGAAAATAGCGGGAGAAGATGGCACTGTGAGAATAGGCAACGACGTGTGGATTGCAGCGAATGCCATTATTTTGGCAGGAGTGTCAATAGGTGATGGCGCTGTAGTGGGAGCCGGTTCGGTTGTGACAAAAGATGTACCGCCGATGGCTATAGTGGCAGGTGTGCCGGCGAGAATCTTGCGATACAGGAAGTAGGGGAGATGTGACTCTTCAGTCTATTTCCGTATAGAGGCCAATGCGGAGGCACGGTCAGCCTCAATCTCTCGGTCAAGACGGTCGATGAATGCTTGTGCATTCTTAAGCAGGTCGGCCCAGGAGGGCGTGACAAGTTTCCTGACCCATGAGTATTCAAGTGCCTTATAGTGTAGGAAAGCATTGTCTAACACTTGTGTGATGCTTGCTGAATCCTCACATTCTCTGATTTCATTTATGATCGATGAGGGTGCAATCTGTGTCCCAATTTCTATCCACTCCTCCGGAACGTGCAGCCTGGAGAGTATCTCTGTTTCTTCGGGGGCAGAGGCGAGCACCGTGTGAAAATACTTTACTATTGCCATGACGTAAAATTCCCTCCCGCGCTTAATGCCTCCGGGAGTGAGCAACAGGCCGTTATAATGAAAAAAGCCATCTGGTTCAGGCCTGGAAGCCGACATTTCATCAAGTATAGGCAAAGCTTTCAGCATGGCGCCGACGGTGATGGGGTTGAGGACGTCAAATGTGATATGATCCATTAATGGAACATCAGAATCTTTCCGTCGGTCACGCTTGGGCCACTTGAGCTTATCTCGCATCAGGCCGCAACTCCTAAGCATGATGCCGGGCGTGACGATAGTGCTGCCTCTATCTGTGGCAAAGAGATAGGAAAATGGGAACAGAGAGGTATCAGGATGAGACTTGTGCTGCCCCATGAGTAGAGAAAATGCGCCGATTTTTCCGTCCCACATTATATAGGCACCGCTGGAGGTCTTGACGCCGCGTTGCATAATTCCCCAGTGCACGGGGCCAAGCTTATACATGTGATTGGATGCGTTGGTGCCGGAACCGGCATTCATGAACGAGTACTCGGCACCAATCAACAGAGAACTCTTGTGCATGGTCACCGTGTAGGGGCCGGCCAACGCAGCACACGCCTCTCCACATTCGCAGGAGCAATTGGCAAAGAACAGTGAATCATGGGCTGTGAAATGCTTACCAATCTCGGCACCCTGGCCTACGAAGCAATTCCGCAACAGTGCCCCTGAATCAACACGTCCGTCTACCACCATAAAATTCTCTGCGTCTACATCTGATCCAATATAAGAGAGTCTCCTGGAAGCAGTCGCATTGTTTATGATACGGCCATTGACAAGTCGTGAGGCTCCCTCAACGACAATATCTTTATCAATGCGCACATTATGGATGAGTTTCACGTCACGTATGACGACTCCTCTGCCGATATATCCCCCCATGGGAGCTTGTTCCCATTCTTCTTTAAGCATGGGCAGAATTATATTTTCCGCCAGTCGGGGATAGTGGGCCATGAGTGAGGCAAGCTGCGCAGTGAGGTCGGGGAATAATGGCACTGGGCGACTACCGGTCTCATCCAACACGCTCACCTGCTCTCCAAGTCCGCAAGGCGATTCCAGGTCGGCGGTAATACGGCCTACATTCTCAATAATTACGTGATCATCGATTTCAATTCCACGTAATTCGCCTGCCACATTGCTGACATAGGCAGCATCACCAATCTTACAATCATGCACTACGGCACCGAATATGCCCTGCAGATTTTCAGAATCTGACACTAGCGAGCCTATCCTGACATCGCCATAGAATCTTGACATGCGAATGAGTGCTAAATCAGTGGCGGCAGTGACCATTACCTTGTGCCACGTGGGAGAATAACATCCCTGTCGCTCAAGTTGAAGAATCTGAGATTCTGTAAGGTGGATATGATTGGAATCGGAAGACATATTTATAGCGTGTTGAATATATGTAGAACCGTCATGTAGAGATTTAAAGAATCAGGCCTCAGGTGAGAAGTCCTCATCATACTTTTGGAAGAGGAAATCATTATACGGGAAGCGTTCCGCATGAATCTCACGTGCTTTTTCGTAGAGCATATCTTTCAAAGCCTCGATATTAATGCGCTGCTTTGCAGAAATGAATACGCAGTTGCCCGAAGTGCGAGCCATCCATGTGCTCTCAAATTCTTCCAATGGAATATTTTCCCGGGTGGACGGAGTGAGATCCTCAGGATCCTTGGGGATATAGGTAAATGCGTCAATCTTGTTGAACACCATTATCATAGGCTTGTCAGCAGCTCCGCACACTTCCTGCAGAGTGCGGTTTACAACCTCGATCTGTTCCTCAAATTGCGGATGGCTTACGTCTACAACATGTACCAGCAAGTCAGCCTCACGCACTTCATCAAGTGTTGATTTGAACGAATCCACAAGATGAGTGGGGAGTTTGCGGATGAATCCTACCGTATCGGTGAGAAGGAACGGCAGGTTGTCGATAATCACCTTGCGCACTGTAGTGTCGAGAGTGGCAAAGAGTTTATTCTCGGCAAACACTTCGCTCTTGCTCAGTAGATTCATGATTGTGCTCTTGCCGACATTGGTGTAGCCCACGAGCGCTACGCGGGTAAGTTTGCCACGATTCTTCCGCTGTATTGATTTCTGCCTGTCGATATGGCGCAATTCTTCCTTAAGACGTGATATTTTGTCGAGGATAATGCGGCGGTCAGTCTCAATCTGAGTCTCACCGGGGCCACGCATGCCTATGCCACCACGCTGGCGCTCAAGGTGAGTCCACATTCTTGTAAGGCGAGGGAGCAGATATTGGTATTGAGCCAGTTCGACCTGAGTGCGAGCTGTTGCGGTCTGTGCTCTGCGGGCAAAGATGTCAAGTATTAGTGAAGTGCGGTCAAGAATCTTTACTTTCAACTCGCGCTCTATATTAGTCACCTGCTTGGTAGAGAGGTCGTCATCGAAAATTACCATTCCTATCTCCTCTTGCTCCACATATTCCCTGATCTCTTCCAGCTTACCCTTGCCTACATAGGTGCGGGGATTGGGATAATCAAGTTTTTGCAAGAAAGTGTGCACTGGTACCGCTCCCGCTGTATCAGCCAGAAATGCAAGCTCATCAAGATACTCGCGAGTCTTGCTTTCATTCTGATTCTGAGTGATCAGGCCCACAAGCACAGTGCGCTCATTGGCTTCGGTTGATATAATATTGTCCTCAATCATTTTGCGTAAGTTTAATTTGTAAACTTATTATTTATTGAAAGGAGGCGGAGTGCCTGCATCCTCATCAGAGTCTTGGTCAGCAGTATGAGTATCGGGCAGGGATTTTACTTCGGATTCCTGTGCTTCTTGTTCGGGTTCTTCATTTTTGGGAGTATCCTCCGCGCTGTCAGCAATCTTGAATGCTGACTCAGAAGAGAGCATCTTCTGCTGATGAGCCTTCACATTTGGGTCTTCATCACGGCTCTTCCATGGGCGCGGGCCGAGAATAACCTCCACATCATCATTGTAAATTACTTCGCGCTTTATGAGTAAGTCGCGGATCTCATTATGCTCCTTGGCATATTTCTTAAGAATGTCCTTGGCACGCTCATATTGCTCATTTATTATGCGCTCCACTTCTTCATCAATAATTTTGGCCGTAGCTTCTGAATATGGTTTTGAGAAGCCATAAGCCTGTCCTGTGGAATCATAATAATTAAGATTCTTAAGACGCGGGCTCGCTCCATAATACATTACGATGCTCAGGGCAATCTTGGTGGCACGCTCCAGGTCGTTGCTCGCTCCTGTGCCTACGATGCCGGTGAAGACTTCCTCGGCAGCGCGACCGGCCACAAGCGTGCAGATATTGTCGACAAGACTCTGCATAGGTTCATAATGACGCTCCTCGGGAGCATACATGGCATATCCTCCGGCACGCCCGCGGGGCACAATTGTGACTTTTACAAGCGGATTGCCATATCTTATGAGCCAGCTCACGGTGGCATGTCCGGCTTCATGTGTGGCAATGGCTACTTTTTCTTCATTGGTGTAGACAATTGATTTCTTCTCCAGACCACCTACAATACGGTCGATGGCTTTGCGGAAATCTTCCATGCCTACATCATTCTGATTGTTGCGGGCAGCTATCAGGGCGGCTTCATTGCATACATTGGCAAGATCCGCACCGGAGAAGCCGGAGGTCTGACGAGCTATCTGCTCTACATTGAGAGTGGCGTTGACTTTGATATTACGCAGATGCACGTTGAGAATTTCCACACGGTCGGTGAGCTCCGGAAGATCTACATATATCTGCCTGTCAAAGCGCCCGGGGCGCAGAAGCGCCTTATCAAGCATGTCTACACGGTTGGTAGCAGCCAGGATGATCACACCATTATTGGAGCCGAAGCCATCCATCTCTGTGAGCATTTGGTTAAGAGTGTTCTCCCGCTCATCATTTGAGCCCATGCTCGGATTCTTTCCACGTGCGCGTCCTACTGCGTCGATCTCATCAATAAAGACAATGCAAGGGGCCTTGTCTTTGGCCTGCTTGAAGAGGTCTCGCACTCGTGCGGCACCCACGCCGACAAACATTTCTACAAAATCGGATCCGCTCATTGATAGGAACGGCACATTAGCTTCTCCCGCCACAGCCTTGGCAAGCAAAGTCTTGCCTGTGCCCGGAGGGCCTACCAGCAAAGCGCCACGAGGAATTTTGGCTCCGAGTTCGGTGTAACGCTCCGGATTTTTGAGAAATTCCACGATTTCTTCAATCTCCACTTTAGCTTCTGCCAGGCCGGCCACGTCCTTAAAAGTGACGTTGGTATCATTGTTCTTATCAAACACTTTTGCACGGCTTTTGCCCACGTTGAATATACCTCCGGCACCTCCTGGGCCACTCATTCGCCTGGACATGAGCACCATGACAAGTATGAATAATAGGATTGGCCCGAAATACCAGAATAATTTCATCAAGTCGGAACTGTTGACAAATTCATATGGCACAGGTTCCAAGCCGCGTTTTTTCCTTTCGGCGTTGGCCTGTGCAAGTTTGTCATCAAATCGTTCGGCGCTTACTGCTTGGGATCTCAGTTCACCTTTGGAAATTTTGTCTTTACCTGAGCTTAGGCCGTTTTGCTTGACTCCTTCATTATTGAGAATGCCTACTATAGTAGCATCCGAACGATTGATTTTAACCTCCTCAACGTTGCCGTTGACTACCTGAGCAATCAATTCATCAATACTGACCTCTTTGACATCAGTGTTATCCTGAAAATTATAGAGTGCAAAAAGAGATAATATTATAAGCAAGTACATCCAATACATATTGAGTATCGGACGCTTGCCAGGGGTCTTTTTTCCCGGTTGACGTGAGCCTATAGCCATAGATATTTTGGTTTAGCGAGTGTTGAATAAAAGATAAAACGGATTAATCCACATCGGGTATGTTGGTTATAACGCCGTCAGCCCATAATTGTTCGATGTCATAGAACTTTCTTGCATCGGGCACAAAGATATGCACCATGATTGACCCATAGTCTATTGCAATCCATGTGGAATTCGTGTAACCTGTGTAATTTATGGGTTTTAGCCCGGTCTTTTTATGGGCGATTTCTCTTACAGAATCTGCTATTGCTGAGACTTGAGTGGGCGTATTGCCTTGGGCGATGATGAAATACAGGGCGTTATTTACGTGAAGAGACGTGAGGTCAATGATGCTGATCTCATGTCCTTTTCGCTCCTGTATGCCCTCTACTATTGATGCGATGAGGTCTTGGTCAGAAATATTATTCATAATAATGTAACAATCAGATCGGGCAAAGTGTTTGCCGCTTAGCCATAATAGATTAGGGCTAAGCTTAGAGTGTATTCAAAAATATAAGACAGTACCGGCAACATGTGGATGCAGCCGCGCACTGTCTGTCATTATCATGTTGCGTGTGAGCGCTCGTATCAGAATGGGAGATCATCCTGTGCATTTTCAGGGGACGCAAATGCGCCTGGCTGAGGAGCTGGGGCACCAAATGGGTCAGGTGCATTCACCGGAGGCATCTGTTGCCCTGCAGCGGGAGCCATGCCTTTATCGGCTTTCCATGCGCGCACGTCTGTATACCAACGGCCATTGAACTCGCGGCTCTCAAGATCATATGACACGGTAACCTCTTCGCCAATTTCCAAAGGATATTGGTCTACCCGCTCTCCAAAGAAATCAAATTTTACTTTGCGGGGGAAAGAATCATGTGTCTCAAGCACATATTCCTGTTTTTTCCAATTGCGGCCCGAGGCCTTGGCCACACCTTCCTGCAAAGGCAACTTAGCTATGATTTTTCCTGATATTTCCATTTTGCTTTAAATTTTTAGCGAAAGTATTATGAATTGGGATTTATATCACGCACACATAATTGGAAATAAATAAAAACTTGTGAGCGGATAAAATATCATGCGAAATTAGCAAAAAAAATCCGGATACACAAATATCTCAGGAATTTCGCCTGACGCATACATGTCCCCCAAGAGCCGACTCTAATCAACGACGCGGAATGAGAATACGTTCACCCAGATTCTTCGCCGTCTGACTCCGTAAAGTCGCATTCTCTTGCATACGGAGCATTATTTCTCTCATTTTTTCCATATCTCCGGCAATGCCGGCGGCTCTCAGTTCATTCTCCATTTCTTTTCTCTTCTCCAGCAACAGGGCGTCTTTCCACTCCACTATAGCTCGTGGCAGAAGTTCTTCAAGGCGTTCCTGCTCTGTATCTATGTGCATGTTTTTGGAATGGTATTTGCTGAGAGTGTATCTTGGAATTATGGCGTTGAGCACAAATTTTCGGGTATCATCATCAGGATCAGAGCCGAGTTCGTTGCCTATCCATTCGCACTCATAGCGCACAGAAGCTTCAGTGCGGCGTCGTTCCGTCTCCTCCCTATACTTATCCTCATAGCTTTCTATCTGGCTTATGGATAGAGATTTGCTTTGCATATCTTCAAGCCATACTTTATGCTCCGACTCCAGCATGGCATCAATTTCCTTGAGCTTGGCTGAATATTGCTCTTTAAAGACAGGAATCATCTCGATGATACGGGCGAATAAGGAATCGTAGAAAGCATTTTCAAACTTCATATTATCGAGAGTCATCTCATCTCTCACATATTCTGTCACGTTGATCCATCGCTCATCACCTGCATTCTCATCCACTGCCTGGCAGAATGTGTGCATCCCATATCTCACTACATATTGCATCACCTGCGTCTCCACCGAATTCAGTAAGGACTGGAGATGTCGTTTCGGTTCAGACGATGTGGGGTCTGCGGTTTCCGTTCGAACGTCTGACGGAGTGCCAGTCGGCGCATAATTCCGGGCATTCTCGGAATCTTGTACGATGGATGTAGTGCCTGCTGCCGCAAGGCGTGAAAGCTGTCTGCGCTTGCGCTGTGCCTGCACCACGCTTTCACGTGCCCGAGAGACTTCGGCAGTGAGCACCGCTTCTGCGACATGCATTAATGCACTGCATTTCTGGATATACACTGTGCGGCTGATGAGATCACTTACATGGGCTATGGACGTCACCATTGATTTCAACGCCTCAGCCCTGGCCGTGGTAGTGGCGCCGGCATGCGAGTATACTCCGGCCTTGAAAGTGATGAAATCCTGTTCATGCTCAGCTATGTATGTCCGGAATTGCTCAGGGGTGTGGCTACGGGCATATGAATCAGGATCTTCGCCCTCCGGCAGCAGCAGCAGCTTTACATCGATATTTTGCGCCAGACAGATGTCTATAGCTCTTAATGATGCATTTATTCCGGCGCTGTCTCCATCGTATATAATGGTAATATTATCTGTAAATCGGTGAATGAGAGCTACTTGCCCATCGGTAAGTGAAGTGCCGGATGAAGCTACGGTGTTCTCCATTCCGCTTTGCCACATGCCGATAACATCCATGTATCCCTCTACCAGAAAGCATTTTTTGTGTCGGATAATTGCATTCTTTGCCTGATATATACCATATAGCTCATTACTTTTGTGGTAAATATCCGACTCTGGCGAATTAATGTATTTTGCGGGTTCTCCTTTGATGCCGCGTCCTCCGAAGGCTATTACTTTTCCTGCGGAGTTGATCATGGGATATATAACACGTCCTCTGAATCTGTCATAAGGGCGATTGCTTGAAGCTCCTATGCCACAGAGACCTACACTCAGCAAAACATCCTTGTCATAACCCTGCCTTATGGCTGCGTTATATATGTCGGAAGGGGAGTCAAGAGCATATCCGAGTTTGAATTTATCTATGGCCTGCCTGGTAATTCCTCGCTGAAAGAAATACTCAAGACCTATAGTGCGTCCTTCCTCTGTGGCATTCATGTTTTCCTGAAAGCGCTTCATGGCCCAGGCGTTGGTATTGAGCATAGCTTCTCTCTCGCTTTGCGCTTTTCGCTCATCCTCCGAGAGTTCCCGCTCTTCTACTTTTATACCATATTTCTCGGCAAGGCGCAATAACGCATCATGGAAATTGATACCTTCCTTCTCCATGATGAAGTTGACCGGGCTACCCCCTTTTCCGCACGAAAAGCAATGACATATGCCTCGGGACGGAGATACCGAGAACGAGGGTGTGCGTTCATTATGAAACGGGCATAACCCCATGAAGTTGGCACCGCGGCGTGTGAGGTGGACGTAGTCACTTACTACTTCCACAATATCGGCGGTGTCAAGAATGCGTTTTACGGTAGCTTTGTCAATCATCGCCCATGATCTCCATAGCACAGCGTATGAGCTGTGCTGTATTTGAAGCACAAGGAGAGAGTGGCAGACGTAATTCGTTTTCTATTAAGCCCATGGCATATAGCAGACACTTTATGCCGGAGGGATTGCCGTCGATGAACAGGTAACGGTAGACAGCATCAAAACGGTGCTGGAGAGATCTCGCTATCTCGAGATTGCCGACAAGCGCCTCTCTTACAAGTGTGCCGAAAGAAGAAGGATAGGCATTGCCTACTACTGAAATCACGCCTTCCGCACCGATGCATATATATGGAAAGGCGAGGGCGTCATCACCGCTTATCACATGGAACCCTTTAGGTCTTTCCTTTATGATAGCTTCCACTTGCGCAATGTCGCCGGAAGCCTCCTTGATGCCTATTATATTGCTGCAGGCACGCGCGAGACGCAAAGTAGTCTCCGCCTTGATATTGACACCGGTGCGCCCCGGCACATTATATAGTATTACAGGAAGCGGACTCGCTTCAGCCACAGCTGAGAAATGCAGGAACAGCCCTTCCTGTGATGGTTTGTTGTAAAACGGGGCCACACTCAGTATGGCGGAAAAGCCGTCAAGAGGAGCTGCCTTTATTTCCTCTACAAGAGAATGGGTGCAATTCCCGCCAAGACCTAACACAAGAGGCACACGACCTGCATTCCTCTCTTTCACGAACTCCGCTACCTGAATGCGTTCAGCCGATGAGAGAGTAGCCGCCTCTCCTGTAGTGCCAAGTACTACAAGATAATCGACTCCGGCGGCGATATTACGCTCTATAAGATTGCCAAGAGACTTGAAATCAATGCTTTTGTCTTGATTAAAGGGGGTGATGAGTGCTATTCCCAGACCCCGCAGGGAAAAGTTATCCATAAGAAACGGAGTTTTGACACACAAAGTTAAGAAATTTCTATGGAAACATTGTAAGGCACCATCAAAAAAATTGAGATAAGATCTAAAAATCTTCATGAGGCAATACATGCACTGCGATGATGTAAATGCATCATATGCAGGATTCCCGGTTTATCTCCTTAATGCACAGGTATAGTGAATTCAAATGTAACGCCGGGATGAGTGTTATATAGAGTTATGTGTCCTCCGTGCAGCATCACAGAGTTAAGGACAATAGCGAGTCCCAGTCCCGTTCCGCCGGCCTCGCGGCTGCGGCCTGCATCCATGCGGTAGAATCTGTCGAATATACGTGTGTGGTGCTCTTCAGGTATTCCACAGCCATTGTCACTTATGCGCCACAGGCCGGCGCCATCAGTAAATACACTTATTTCTGTGCACCCGCTGTAAAGAATGGAATTATATATAAGATTCTTGAAGACAGATTCCAGTAAAGATGAGTTCCCTTTCGCGAGTAGCGGCGAGGATGGCATAATACTGTGGATCACTATACCCTTCTGAGAAGCTATAGGTGTAAGATCGGCAATCACCTCATTTACTATATCGGCAAGAGAGACATTGCTGAAGTGTATCATATCCAGGCCTTCATCCATTCTTGTGATAAGAGACACGTCCTTCAGCATATCCTGAAGCCGATGCGCATTATTGAAGATACGCTTCTCAATCATTTCACGTTGTGCCACAGGCAAGTCAGGGAAATCATGAAGAGTATCAAGCGAAAGAATAATTGAGGCTACAGGAGTTTTCAACTCGTGATTGATATCTATTGTAAGCTGTTTCTTGAAGCGCTCTTTTTCACGTTCGGCCTTCATGGCCTCAGAGTGTTGCAGGTCGCGTTCATCCATCACCTCCTGCAATCGTGCATAGAGGCGCACCACATGGGAGGATATGGCGCCGAGTTCATCGTTAGGATATGAGGCATAATCAAATATGCGCTCGCCTTTCTCCGCTCGCTCTGCAAAGTCGTTCAGGCGCTTTATGCTTCTTGATATCTTACGTGTGCCAAACCATCCTATCACGCTGATAATGCACGTAATCAAGGCCATGGCCCATAGAAACTGGCGATCGGCTTTGAGCGTGTCGAGCAGCGAGTGATCATATGGCACGGCAGTGCGCACAACGAGTCCGTAAGGCCCCCTTGTGGCAGAATAGAAATAATCATGTCCGTCGATGAGAGATCTGCGGGATGCCACATAGCCTTTGCCATATTTTACAGCGCTGATCACCTCCGGACGGTCGGCATGATTCCCTACGCCCAAAGAGTCATTAGTATCGAATGTAACGCGTCCCTGAGAGTCGATGAGAGTGACACGCACATCCGGGCGCGGAGCATTGATGCGGCTCACTACGCTGCCTATGTCTTCTCCGCGGCTCATGTCATAGATGATGCGCCGGTTATGCATCTGCAGTTGCGTGTCAAGCAATTCTATCTTGAATTGCTTTTCGCGGATGTATTGCCATACGATGAAGGCTCCGACAAACATCCATGCCGTGCCAAACACCAGAATAAGCAGGCGTGCGTGGAATGAAAGCTTATTCCATCCAGCCATATCCGTAGCCGGAGCGAGTTACGATGTGCTTGCCGTAAGGAGCAATCTTGCGGCGCAGACGAGTGATATTCACATCCACCACGCGTTCCAAGACGATTACTTCATCAGGCCACAATTTAGAGAGTATTTCCTCACGGGAAAAAATTGTGCCGGGATTCTGCAGCAGCAACGTAAGAATCTCAAGCTCCTTGCGCGGCATTCTCACCACTTGTCCGTCAATGGAGCATTGTCTTTGCATGAAGTCGATAGTGATGCCCAGGCGACTCAACTTTTCTGTGGAATCCTTGGCTATTGCGCCAGCATGCGCAAAGGCTGATCTGCGCAGCACAGCCGCAATGCGTGCAAGTACATTCTTCATTGAAAAAGGCTTTGCGATGTAATCATCGGCTCCAAGATCCAGGCCTGCCACCATGTCATCATCAGAGTCTCGCGCCGTCAGGAAAATGATAGGTATGCGTGAAGTGGATACATCTGACTTAAGACGGCGTGCAAGCTCTATTCCATCGATGGGCTCCATCATTACGTCTACCAGCAGAAGATCGAAGGCGGCAGGTTGCTTTTCAAGCGCTTCCTGGCCATTGGCGGCAGTCTCCACTTCGTAGCCGTCCATCGACAGATATAGACGGAGTCCGTCTCTCAACGCCTCTTCATCATCCACTACGAGGATGCGGCCTTTTGATGCTTCTTGTGTGTCCATGTCAATCAGAAATTATAGCCTATTCCGGCTCCGATATAAGCACCGTCCGTATGATGCATAAAAGTATATTTGCCTATTAAGGTCAGACGCAGTGTGCGGGTAAATTTAAGATCTATTCCGGCACCGGCATTAAGGCCGAAACGTGCATGAGTTCCTCCACCCTCGGTATTCCAGTTGTTAAAAGCGACTCCGGCCAACGGATATATCCCTATACCCCGTGTCACTCTGAATGGAAATTGCATGTCAATATTGAAATTGAAGGAGGATAGGCCCTCATGCTTGAATGCGTATCCAGCATCGGGAGCGATGCGCACATGACTTGAAAAGGCATATCGGAAATATATATCGGAGTAGGCGCTATGATTAGCTGTTGTGTAGCCGCCTCCTATGCCGAGGGTCATGGCTCCTCGGCTCTCACTGTGCGCAGACATGCTTGAAACGATAGATAATAGAGCGACAAGGAGAGTCGAAAGATTCTTACGCATTATGGATTAGTGTGTGTGAAATAAAGCTTGGGTATAATCTTTTTTTTATTAAACGCATGAATTACTCCGAATGTTTTACTAACTTTGTAAAAAAGTTAATATGCTTATGAAAATCGGTGCCGATATTGACCTCTTCTCTTATGGATATTTGCGTGTCGCAGCAGCTGTGCCACGTGTCTCTCCGGCTGATACTGAAGGTAACGCTTTGGCAATATGTGAGATAATTGATCAGGCAGCAAAGCAGCAGGTGAGTGTGCTCACATTGCCGGAGCTTGCTGTGACGGGGTATACCTGTGCCGATCTTTTTCACCAGAAATTGCTTATCGAGCGCGCTGTCGATGCTCTGGATATTGTGGCAAGGCATACTATCGGCGTCCCGGGAATGCTTGTCGCCGTAGGCTTGCCATTGTTGCGTGATGGATTGCTGTACAACTGTGCGGCCATTCTGTGCACCGGAAAGATTCTTGGAGTCATACCCAAAACCTATGTGCCTAATTATGGAGAATTTTATGAGAAACGATGGTTCGCTTCCGGAGCATGCACATCCGGCGATATCAGGATAGGGCATAGGCATGTGCCGTTTGGCACAGATATTCTCTTCGAATATAAAGGTGTGAAGATAGGTGTGGAAATATGCGAAGACTTATGGGCTCCTATACCGGTAAGTTCAAGACTTGCTTTGGGGGGCGCTGAGATAATCCTCAATTTATCGGCCTCCAATGAGCTGATAGGTAAGCATGACTATCTCCTGTCAATTATAAGGCGGCAAAGTGCGGCGCTCAATGCAGCGTATGTATATTCATCTTCCGGATATGGAGAATCAAGCACCGATCTTGTGTTTGCAGGCAATGGAATAATTGCAGAAAACGGGGCTCTTTTAGGAGAGACCGAGCGTTTTGTCCATGAGTCACGCATGATCATAGGAGACATTGATCTTGACCGGCTGCGTCATGACCGTGTCCATAACACTTCCTGGCATGATGCCGCCTTGACAACACCCGGTTATAGGATTCTGGAGGCAGAAGAGACATCCGCGACTATAAGCGATGAGCTGCATCATCCCATAGACACCGCGCCATTTGTGCCACATGATGAATCAGGGCGCTTCATGCGCTGTGGCGAGATAATAGCCATACAGTCGGCCGCACTGGCCCGCAGGCTTGAGGCTACGGGTTGCCGTAATCTGATTGTGGGCATAAGCGGCGGTCTTGACTCAACTCTTGCATTGCTTGTAGCTCACAGTGTGTTCCGACAAATGCATGTGCCCCTAAGTGGATTGACGGGCATAACAATGCCGGGTTTCGGCACTACCGGACGCACATATAATAATGCGACTGAGCTGGTGAGAAGACTTGGTGCCACTTTACACGAAATAAATATAGGCAAAGCCGTAAGGCAACATTTTGAAGACATTGACCATGACGAGAGTATTCATGATGTGACTTATGAGAATTCCCAGGCTCGTGAGCGCACACAGATACTCATGGATTATGCCAACAAATCCGGCGGCATGGTGCTCGGCACCGGCGACTTATCGGAGCTGGCTTTGGGTTGGTGCACTTACAACGGCGACCACATGTCGATGTATGGTATAAACGCATCTGTTCCCAAAACGCTTGTGAAGCATCTTGTGGAATATTTCGCACGTACCACGGATGATGTCGCTCTGCGCGATGTATTGCTCGACATTATAGACACTCCTATAAGTCCGGAGCTGATCCCGGCTGCAGAAGGAGATAAAATAAGGCAAAAGACAGAAGACCTTGTAGGCCCGTACCGATTGCATGATTTTGTGCTTTACAACATGCTTAGACATGGCTATAACCCGTCCAAGATATATATGCTGGCTTGTGCGGCATTTAAGGGAGAATTTGATCCTGATGTAATAAGGCACTGGTTGAAGGTATTTTATCGAAGGTTTTTCAATCAACAGTTTAAGCGTTCATGTATGCCCGATGGCCCTAAGGTGGGAAGCATATGTCTCTCTCCCCGTGGAGATTGGCGCATGCCAAGCGATGCCTCTGCACGTCTATGGCTGGAGGAATGCGATAAACTTTAGTTGAGAGCTGCGACATTCATTGCAAAAAAAATTGTAATTTTGCATTAATGACAGATGTAAATGACATACCCGGCTTTGACGCCGATGTGAACCTCGCAGTGAAGACATTGCGAAAGGGTGGTATAATACTTTATCCTACTGACACTGTGTGGGGGCTTGGCTGCGACGCTACATGCTGCGAGGCCGTCGAGCGTATATTTGCCCTCAAGGCACGTGCTGAAGGGAAGTCCATGCTTGTGCTGGCAGACTGCGAGGCGATGCTTGAGCGACATGTGGAAGAGGTGCCCGAGATAGCGTATTCATTGCTGGAAGCGGCAGTAAATCCTCTTACTATAGTCTACGACAAAGGTCGTGGACTCGCCGCGCCACTGCTTGGAGATGACGGCTCCATAGGAATACGTATCACGCAGGAGCGATTCAGCAAAGAGTTATGTCGCCGCCTGCGTCATCCCATAGTTTCTACATCCGCCAATGTGAGTGGAGAGGCTGCCCCACGCTTCTTCAGCGAGATCTCATCTGAAATACGTGCAGGAGTGGACTATATACCTTTTTACAGACGTGATGACCATACTCCGGCCACCCCGTCTGATATAATTCGCCTTCATTCCGACGGCGAGTTTAAAATCCTTAGACACTCGTGAAAATCACTTCTCAACGCATAAGGTATGTCGCCATGGATTTTCTTATGGCAAATGTTGCGATATTTCTTTTCAATATCGTGCGTTTTTATGTGTTGGAAGATGAGAACGTGGGCTATCTTAAGCTTTCCACTTTCCTTATCAGCAAAGCGATTGTAGTAGAGCAGATAGTGCTCCCGTTTATGATGCTTGCTGTGAATGCGGTATCAGGTTATTATAATCGCCCGTTGCTGAAGTCGCGCATACATGAATTTGTTACGACTTTCTCTACAGCTTTGGTGCAGACGGTGCTGCTGTATTTTGCCCTGCTTACCAATCAGCAGACCTCAGTGCGCCTTACCAATTACGAGCTGCTTATATATATGTTCCTTCTTCTTTGGGTCACTACCTATGTGGGGCGTTATATAATCACCTCATTTTCTCTCCGTCGGTTTCGTCGCGGCAAGTGGTGCTACAGCGTGATTGTGGCGGGTAAAGAAGACGTCGCAGCGTCGATGGCAGCCGACATAGATCGCAAACGACGCATCACGGGCATGTCGCTTGCCGGCATTATTCCATTGCATATTTCCGAAGGATGTGTGGAGATTGACACTTCCGTCTTGACAGACCTGAGCAGAAGAGGAGACGCGCATGAAATCATGCTTATAACTACAGGCCTTACGGAGAAACAGATACTACAGGTTCTATACAGAATCATACCCATTGGTCTGCCGGTGAAGATTTCAATCGACTCACTCTCCATGCTCACTTCAAATATCAGATTGCAGAGCATATATGAAGAGCCTTACATTGATGTCTCCACCGCTAATGTGAGTGATGCTACAAAGAATATCAAGCGCTGCTTCGATGTGCTTGTATCGGCTATGGCATTACTGATCCTAAGCATCCCTATGGCTGTTATTGCCCTGATTGTATCGCGCACATCTCCCGGAGGCGCATTTTTTAGTCAGGAGCGCATAGGGCTGAGGCAAAAGCCGTTCAAGATCTACAAATTCCGCACAATGCGCGCGGATGCCGAAGCTTCCGGGCCACGTCTCTCATCACCTGATGATGCGCGCATAACACCCATAGGACGTTGGCTGCGCAAATACCGCATCGATGAGCTGCCTCAGTTCTGGAATGTACTGAAAGGTGACATGTCGATAGTGGGCCCGCGACCGGAAAGAGCTCACTTCATTAATCTCATAATGCGGGAGGCTCCTTACTATTCCCTTGTGCAGCAGGTGCGGCCCGGCATAACCAGTTGGGGCATGGTGAAATACGGATATGCTTCCAATGTGGCGCAAATGGTGGAACGTCTCAGATATGATCTTGTATATCTGGCCAATATATCCATTACCAACGATCTGAAAATAATAATTTATACTGTAAAGACAGTATTTAAAGGAAGAGGAATGTAATGCCATATAAAGAGAGTAACGGCAGGATGGCGAAGTGGTGGCTCAATGTCGTGAGCTGGCGAGAGCGACACCTCAAGGAAAGCACATTTCTTATAGTGCTTGCTCTCGTGGTGGGTATCTCGTGCGGTTTTGCCGCCCTCCTGCTCAAATATTTGATCCATCTTATCTCATCTGCCCTCACATCGCATCTGAGCACTACTACGGCCAACTGGGTTCTGCTGGTATATCCGGTCATAGGAGTGATGCTTGTCGTGCTGTATGTGCGCTATGTAGTGAGGGATAACATATCACATGGCGTGACCCGGGTTCTCTATGCCATCTCCCGCCACAAATCAAGGCTTAAGCGTCATAACATGTACAGCTCGGTGATTGCATCATCAATCACGATAGGCTTTGGAGGGTCGGTGGGAGCCGAAGGCCCTATAGTCGCTACCGGAGCTGCCATAGGCTCAAATGTAGGGCAATGGTTCCGCATGTCGCCACGCATACTCATGTTGCTTGTGGGATGCGGAGCAGCCGCCGGCATTGCCGGCATTTTCCGAGCGCCTATAGCAGGAATGCTGTTCACTCTTGAAGTCCTTATGATAGATCTTACCGGCACCACGGTGATGCCATTGCTCATTGCCTCGATCTCCGCAGCGACAGTGGCATATATTTCCGAGGGGTATGGATCAGAATTCTTTTTCATGCAGAGCGAACAGTATTTTACGGCCAAAATTCCATATACAATTCTACTCGGACTGTTTTGCGCCTTAGTCTCACTGTACTTCACTTATGTGTGCAACATTATGGAAAGCTTCTTCAGGAGATGCAAGCATCCGGCAGTCAAGATATGCGTAGGTGGCATAATAATGGCCATTCTCATTTTCCTTTTTCCCGCGCTGTATGGAGAGGGGTACTCATCAATCAACCATCTGCTTGAGGGAGACACAGCCTCTATTGTGTCTGGCACTTTCTTTTATGTCGACCGAAACTCGGTATGGTTCATTGCGATATATGTGGCAATGATTGTCCTTACAAAAGTTTTTGCAACATCATGCACGACCGGAGCCGGAGGAGTGGGTGGCACCTTTGCGCCATCACTGTTTGTGGGGGCTATGGCGGGATTCCTGTATGCCTACGTTCTCAATAACCTTGACATAGGCATAGATATTTCCAATAAGAATTTTGCACTCATGGGCATGGCCGGAGTGATGAGCGGAGTGATGCAGGCTCCGCTCATGGCCATCTTCCTTACTGCTGAGATGACAGGCGGCTATAATCTGTTTTTGCCGCTGCTCATAGTCTCCACACTCAGCTACGGAGCCGTCAGAGTGTTTCAGCCATATAGCATCTACACAATGCGCCTGGCCAAGAGCGGAGACCTTGTCACACATCAGAAAGATAAAGCTGTACTGACACTCCTCAAGCTGGATAATGTGATTGAAACAGACTTCAACACAGTTCACCCGGATATGTCGCTCAAAGAGATGGTAGACGTAATTTCGGTATGCACACGCAATCTTTTCCCTGTGACCGACGCACAGGGGCAATTGAAAGGAATCGTGTTGCTGGATGATATCAGAAACATTATGTTTCGCCCGGATCTGTATAACAAGATGCATGTGCATAAATTTATGACTGCGCCTCCGGCAAGAATAGATGTCAATGACTCGATGGATTTGGTCATGAAGAAGTTTGACAGCACTAATGCGTGGAATCTGCCTGTGGTAGATGACGGCAAGTATGTAGGTTTTGTGAGCAAGTCCAAGATATTCAATTCCTACCGACGTGTGTTGAGGCACTATATAGATGATTAAGATGACAAAACAAGACCTGAAAATAGTATTTCTTGGCACACCGGAGTTTTCGGTGGCTTCTCTTAAAGCGCTGGTGGACGGAGGCTATAATGTGGCGGCCGTCATAACTATGCCCGACAAGCTTGCAGGCAGAGGGCATAAGCTATTGCAAAGCGATGTGAAAAAATATGCTTTGGCATGCGGACTGCCGGTGCTTCAGCCTGCCAATCTCAAAGATGAGTCTTTCCTTGAGGAATTGCGCGGCATCAACGCCGATCTGTTCATCGTAATAGCATTCAGAATGTTGCCCAGAGCAGTGTGGGAGATGCCCCGCCTCGGCACATTCAATCTTCACGCCTCATTGCTGCCGCGCTATCGTGGCGCGGCGCCCATTAACTGGGCTATAATCAATGGCGACAAAACTACCGGTGTCACTACTTTCTTCCTGAAACATGATATAGACACCGGCGATATAATCGACCAAGAGAGTGTGAGCATCGGTGAGAATGAAAATGTGGGAAGTCTATATGAACGTCTTATGTCGTTGGGGGCTGATATGACGATACACACGGTGGATGCAATCATTGCAGGGAATGGAACAGTGGCAGTCAGGCCTCAACCTGAGGGTGATTTCATTCCGGCGCCTAAGATATTTGCAGAGACATGCCGAATTGACTGGACAAAGACTCGCGAAGAAGTGCGCAATCTCATACGCGGACTCTCTCCATATCCTGCAGCCCACACAATGTTCAGCAATGAGAGTGGGGCTGTCGCGATGCTCAAGATATTTGATTCGCGCATAAGCGATGACCTGCAGCATGAAGGTGGGAAGCCGGGCGATGTAGTCTGTTTCAAAAACAGAATGGCAGTAATGTGTGCCGACGGACTGCTGGAAATTCTTGATGTGCAGCTGCAGGGAAAGAAAAGGATGCCGGTGCAGGCTTTCTTGCTCGGATATAAGCCTTCCACACAGGTTCCTCTTGATATATGAGTGCCAAATATTCCTGTCAGACTATTGCAGCTCTCCTGCGCCTGCATGATGTGAGAGATGTTGTGCTGTCTCCCGGTAGCCGCAATCTCCCTATCATTCAGGCTATCGATGAGGAAGAGTCGCTCCGCAAGCACATAGTGATCGATGAACGCAGCGCTGCTTTCATGGCACTTGGCATGGCACAGGCCGACCGCCGCCCTGTGGCCGTGGTGTGCACTTCCGGCACAGCCTTGCTGAATTATGCACCTGCTGTGGCAGAAGCTTTTTATCAGCATCTGCCGCTGATTGTGATTTCAGCCGACCGTCCCGGACAATGGATTGACCAGGATGACAGTCAGACCATAAGGCAACCGGGCGCTTTGGCCAATTTTGTAAAATACAGCTGCGATCTGCCCGATTATGATGACCCTTCCGGAGAAATGGGCTGGTATGCCAGAAGATGTGTGAACGATGCGTTGCTGGCAGCTGTATCTCCGGATACAGGCCCGGTGCACATCAATGTTCAGTTGTCAGAGCCGTTGTTATGCGATTTTCCTGTTCTTGAGGATATACGGCCGATACGTTGTCTCAGAGCGGATGATACACTGACACGTGAGCAGGTCAAAGAGCTTGCTGTCGTTCTCAGGCATAAAAAAGTGATGGTGGTGGCCGGATTCATGTCTCCGTCCTCGGTGATGAGTCAGGGCCTGACCATGCTTGCCTCTTTGCCTAACGTAGTGGTATTGGCCGAGACAACGGCCAACGTCTACGGCAGAGGCATATTTCACTGTGTAGACCGCATCCTTACTCTCGTGAATGATGGAGATCCAGTCTTCACACCCGACATTGTAATAACAGTGGGCGGCCCGCTTGTAAGTCGGCATCTCAAAGCTTTTTTAAGGGCAGCTCCCAGCGTGCGTCATTGGAGTGTAGGACATTCTCATGTAAGTGCCGATGTATTCAAGCACCTTGAAATGAGAATAAATGCCAGTGCCGACAAGTTTATCCATGCCATTGCCGATGCCTTGGCACAAGAACAGACAGCATGTACATATGCCGCTGCATGGCATTCCTTGAGAGTGGCGGATAATAAGCGGCACGACAAGCGTGTCTCACTATCAGGGTGGAGTTCTCTTAAGGCCTTTGCAACATTTTGGCCTATGATTCAGCCACGGACTAATGTGCAGTTATCTAATGGTACTTGCGTGCGCTATGCGCAATTATTTTATAATCCATCCATACATTCATGCCACTGCAATCGCGGTGTCTCTGGTATTGACGGATGCACATCTACGGCTGTGGGAGCTTCCATGATATATGAAGGTATAACCTTACTTGTCACAGGCGATATGAGCTTTGCCTATGATTCCGGCGCACTTGCACTTCCGGCTCCTGATAGATTCAAGATCATAGTGATGAACAACGGCGGCGGCGGTATCTTCCGATTCATTAAAGCGACCCGCAGCTATTCCGGAGTGGAAAAATATCTATGTGCCGATCCGCACTTACAAGTAAGGAATCTGGCTGAATTGAGCGGATATGCTTATTTCAGGGCTGAGAGTGAAGAGCAATTGCGTAGCAGTTTCGAAGCCTTTATGCATACGCCTTCCAGAGCGATTCTGGAAATTGTATTGCCCCCGGACCTGGATGCAAAGGCGATTACAGATTATTTTCGACATGAGTAAAACAAACAGCAATACGATATATCTATGAGTAAATTTGCTTGGACTCCTATAAAGGAGTATGAAGACATTCTATTTGAGTTCTGCGATGGCGTAGCAAAAATTACTATCAATCGTCCGGAAGTATATAATGCATTCCGTCCGACTACCAATTTTGAGATGCTTGATGCCATGGCAATCTGTCGAGAGCGCGCAGATATAGGAGTGATAATTCTTACAGGTACAGGAGACAAGGCCTTCTGCTCAGGTGGCGATCAGCGAGTGAAAGGAACAGGAGGATATATTGATGCTTCCGGCACTCCGAGACTAAATGTGCTTGACCTTCATAAGGCCATACGCTCCATACCCAAGCCTGTGATTGCAATGGTGAACGGATATGCCATAGGGGGAGGCAATGTGCTTCAAGTGGTGTGTGATCTCACAATCGCGTCGGAAAATGCACGTTTCGGACAGACCGGCCCTAAGGTGGGCAGCTTTGATGCCGGCTTCGGCAGTTCATATCTCGCCCGTTGTGTAGGACAGAAGAAGGTGAGAGAAATATGGTTCCTATGCCGCCAGTATTCGGCTCAGGAAGCAGAAGAGATGGGCATAGTCAATAGGGTAGTGCCTCTTGAGCGTCTTGAGGAAGAGACTATGGAGTGGGCGCAGACCATACTCAAGCGGTCGCCTATGGCAATACGCATGATCAAGCGAGCCTTGAATGCGGAGCTTGACGGACAGCGTGGCCTAATGGAATTTGCAGGCGACGCCACATTGCTCTATTATCTGATGGAAGAGGCTCAGGAAGGCAAGAATGCTTTCTTGGAAAAGAGAGATCCTGATTTCAGTCAATTCCCTAAATTCCCGGGATAATGCGCATGGCATATGCGCCCTATAGGCTGCAATTCATAGATCCTGCCGGCACATCGCGAGGCATTATGCGCGACAAGCTCACTTGTTTCATCAAGATATATGATGAAAATGATCCGGAGCATTTTGGAATAGGAGAGGCCGGCATTTTCGAAGGTCTCAGCAGAGAAGCCGGTGCCGGCTATGAGCTGAAGCTTCTTGAGACTTTAGCGAATATAGCGCTTGGCAAAAGCACTGATCTCACTGACTTTCCATCCATTCAATTCGGCCTGGAGCAGGCAATATTGGATTATTCAAATGGCTGCAAAGGTGTGTGTTTCCCCTCTCCGTTTACACAAGGCACAGGTCACATCAATATCAACGGACTGGTGTGGATGGGCCGCCTGGATGAAATGTTGCGACGCATGGAAGCTAAGATTCAAGAAGGATTCCACTGTGTGAAAATCAAAATAGGCGCTATCGATTTTAATGATGAGCTGTCGTTGTTGCGACGTGTGCGAGAAAGATTCGGCCCTGAAGACATTGAACTTCGAGTCGATGCAAACGGTGCTTTCTCTATAGACAATGTCTTTCCGGCACTCAAGGCTCTTGCTCCTTTCCGGCTTCATTCCATAGAGCAGCCCATAAAGCAGGGCCAGTGGGAGTTTATGCGCATGGTATGTCAAGTGTCACCGGTGCCTGTAGCTCTTGATGAAGAGCTCATCGGGCTTAATCGGTCTGGCGATAAGCGCGAGATGCTGGAAGCCGTGTCTCCACATTACATTGTGCTTAAGCCAAGTCTTTGCGGCGGCTTCTCAGGCGCTAAAGAATGGATAGATCTGGCAGTTGAAAAAAATATAGGCTGGTGGGTTACATCGGCTTTAGAGAGCAATGTCGGCCTTTCAGCTTTGGCACAATGGGTGGCGACACTAAACCCTACTATGGCGCAAGGATTAGGCACCGGCAGACTATTCAGCAATAATTTTAATGCGCCCATAGCTCTTGACGGGCCTGAACTCACATTCATTCCTGAGGTATTGCCTGTCGCTCGTGCTCAATTTGCCTCTCTTGACTGGCGAGAATGATACAATCTGTAAAACAATTCATAGAAGAGTGGGAGAGTGGTACTTCGTTTTTAGAGGTACACACTTCCGGCTCTACAGGCACACCAAAGTTAATAAGACTCCCTCGCAAGCTGGTCATAGACTCGGCTATGCGCTCTGTAACGCATTTCGGCCTTGACGGAAATTCACGTGTGCATATCTGCCTTTCCACCGATCATATAGCAGGGAAAATGGCGGTGGTAAGAGCGCTCCTCAGCGGAGCCAGGCTCACTGCCGAAGCTCCCTCATCCGAACCGCGCATAGGCTCGGATGAGGGGCCTGTGACATTATTATCGGTAGTGGCGGCTCAGATTCCTTCACTGGCAGCTAAGGCAAGAGCGGGTAACCTGCCGCCTATCAAGCACCTGCTTATAGGTGGAGCGCCGTTGACAGAGAGTATCGCAGGCGAATCGCTCGGTATAGCGGAATATGTGTGGGAGTCATATGGCATGACTGAAACGGCGTCACACATTGCCCTCAGGCATATTTCAAGATGTGGTGATGTGGCAGAAAAGCCGTTCACTCTATTGTCGGGAATAAAGATCGACCTGGATGAGCGAGGATGCCTTAGAGTATTTATGAATGGTGAACAGCCATTGGTGACCAACGATATAGCCAAGATACATTCAACCGATACTTTCAGTATATTAGGCCGTATTGATAATGTTATTATTACAGGCGGACTCAAAGTGCATCCTGAGCACGTAGAACAAATATTGCAGCCATTATTGTCAGGGACAGGCTCTTATATCATAACCTCGCAGCCTCATCCCAAGTGGGGTAATTTGATTATTCTCATGATAGAATCGGGGGAAGAGCTTTCAATCGATAATAAGAGTAGGTTGCTTGATGCTGCAGCCCGGCTCCTTCCCCCGCATGAGAGGCCTCGTGACATAATTACCGTTTCGGAATTACCCAGGACATCATCGGGAAAAATCATCAGGAGACTATCAGCTCCTCAAGAGGGCGCTTAGGCACATGATGCACACCGTCGGGAGTGCGGTAATATTTGAAGTCGGCAGAGTCAGAGCCGTCCATATCCTCGATCACTACTTGTTCCTTAGGGAATCCAAGAGCTAATACATATCTCGGAATGAGATATTCAGGAAGCCCCAGGGCGAGAGAAACGGCATTAGGATTAAAAGCCTTGATAATGCAGCCTGACAGACCGCATATTGTGGCTCCGAGTGTGATGGCTTCAAGCTGCAAGCCGTCATCACACAGACAATTACTGCCTCCAATGCGAGTGTCAAGGCACTGCACGAGATATGCCACCGGTCGTTCTCCCGGCTCAGGGCCGTCCCAATTCTTGAAATAGCCTGCCCAGGCAAGCAGCGGAAATATGGCATTGCAATTCACATCGCCATTTACGATGTGATAACGCAATGGCTGGGCATTGCGTCCGGATGCTGTAAAACGCACTAATGACACAAGTTCGCAGAGAATCGATCGATCGATTTTCCGTGTTTCATCAAAACGCCTTACACTTCGATTCCTCTTTAACAACTCTTGCAGGGAGATCAAATCAGTCAACATACAATCAATCTATAAAATTACGCCTCAAAGTTACTGAAAAAAAGCGACAACCGGTGATATATTTAAAAAAACTTAAGTGAAACCGGCTTTAATCGGGAATTAATTCTTATATTTGCAGCGGAATTGACTGCCCATTTAGCCGGAGTCATATTTCATAAAGAAATTAAAATTCTTAACCTTATAAAATATCAAGCAGAAATGAAGATTTCTCACATTGAACACATCGGCATCGCCGTGCCTAATCTCGACGAAGCCATCGCTTACTACGAAAACGTACTTGGTCTCAAGTGCTATAAGAAAGAGACCGTGGAAGACCAGAAAGTAACTACTGCCTTTATCAAGGTAGGAGACGTCAAGATAGAGCTTCTGGAGCCTACTTGCCCTGAAAGCACAATAGCCAAGTTTATCGAAAAGAACGGTGGCAAGGGTGGCATGCATCACATGGCATTTGCTGTGGAAGACGGTGTAGCAGAGGCTCTCGCAGAGGCAGAGGCTAAGAATGTGCGCCTTATTGACAAGGCTCCCCGAGGCGGTGCCGAAGGCCTGAACATCGCATTCCTGCACCCCAAGACTACTCAGGCAGTGCTCACAGAACTGTGTGAAGATCCATCTAAGAAATAATAATAAATACATAACGCTACTCCCACGGCTTTCTTCACCATACGTGAAAGCCGCGGGATAAGCACATTTAAGAGTCTTGCCGACATCAGGCGGCGACTCACTAAAACACTCTATAAAATGAGCAAGCAGACTGAAAGAATTCAAGAGCTTATTGACAAGCGCGCCGAAGCCCGTATAGGTGGTGGCGAAAAGGCTATCGAGAAGCAGCATGCCAAGGGTAAGTATACTGCCCGTGAGCGTATTGCACAACTCCTTGATGAGGGTTCGTTTGAAGAACTCGACATGTTTGTCACCTACCGTTGCACCAACTTCGGCATGGGTGAGAAAAAACATCCCCTGGGTGATGGCGTTGTGACCGGCTACGGCACAGTTGAAGGACGCCTGGTATACGTATTTGCGCAGGACTTCACCGTGCTTGGCGGCTCTCTCTCAGAGACAATGGCTCAGAAGATATGCAAGGTCATGGATCTTGCAATGAAGATGGGCGCGCCTGTCATAGGTCTGAATGACTCAGGCGGCGCACGTATCCAGGAGGGCGTAAACGCTCTTGCCGGATATGCCGAAATCTTCCAGCGCAACATCCTTGCTTCAGGTGTGGTTCCTCAGATCTCTGCCATTCTCGGCCCCTGTGCAGGTGGCGCTGTGTATTCCCCCGCGCTCACGGACTTCACCGTAATGAGCAAGGGTATCAGCTACATGTTCCTCACCGGCCCCTCGGTTGTGAAGACCGTGACAGGAGAAGATGTCACTCAGGAGCAGCTCGGAGGAGCCTCCGTACATGCCACCAAGAGCGGCGTCACTCACTTTGCCACTGAAGATGGAGAAGAGGCCATTGCCCTCATTCGCAAGCTCCTCAGCTTTATCCCTCAGAACAACCTTGAGGAGACTCCTCTTATGCCTTGCGATGACCCCATCGACCGTCTTGAAGACAGACTCAATGAAATCGTGCCCGATAATCCGAACAAGGCATATGATATGTATGAGGTGATCGGAGCAATCATTGACAATGGTGAGTTCCTTGAAGTGCAGCGTGATTACGCCAAGAATATCATTGTAGGCTTCGCACGTATGAACGGTCAGAGCGTAGGCATCGTGGCCAATCAGCCCAAAGTGCTTGCAGGTGTGCTCGACTCCAATGCCTCACGCAAGGCTGCCCGCTTCGTGCGCTTCTGCGACGCTTTCAATATCCCCCTTGTCACCCTTGTGGATGTACCAGGATTCCTGCCGGGCACCGGCCAGGAATACAATGGTGTGATTCTGCACGGCGCCAAGTTGCTCTATGCATATGGCGAGGCCACTGTGCCTAAGGTGACAGTGACTCTGCGCAAGAGCTATGGCGGCTCACATATCGTGATGAGCTGTAAGCAGCTTCGTGGTGACATGAACTATGCTTGGCCTTCGGCTGAGATCGCTGTAATGGGCGCTGCAGGTGCCGCAGGTGTGCTCTATGCAAAGGCTGCAAAAGAGGCAGCCGATCCTCAGGCGTTTATCAAGGAGAAAGAGGATGAGTACACCAAACTCTTCGCCAATCCTTATAACGCTGCCAAATATGGCTACATCGATGATGTGATCGAGCCCCGCAATACCCGCTTCCGTGTGATTCGTGCCCTTCAGATGCTTGCATCCAAGAAGGTGACAAATCCTGCCAAGAAGCACGGCAATATACCTCTGTAATCATTGTGCGCGGAGCTGACATTCCTTGTATGAGTCTGTCAGCTCCGGCACTATAATTTGCATAAAATGAAAAAGATAATATTGAAATTCACTCTCGTTGCGGCGCTTTTTGCCACTGCTCCATCCACCTTTGCTTCAGAGCAGCTTCCTGAGGGAATGGAGGAAAAGGTAGTGACAGTGATAGAGAACGGGGATGAGACCATCATTAATGTCAATGGATCGGAATTCATTCTTGACTCCGAGGAATATAAGGCGGAGATAAGCCGAGGTCTCACTCCTCAGAAAATCGCCAACAACAAGCGCATCTCAGAGGCCGACAGTGCAGGCGTAGGTGTCACCATAATGGCTATGTGTATCGTGCTTGGCGCCCTCATTGTCCTCAGCGTTCTCTTTATGTTCTTTGGCAAGCTTTTTACTCGCTCGCACAGCATGAAAAAGCGCGAGGCACAAGGAGTGCATCCTGATGATGAGTCACATGATGATTCTCTTGCCCACGGTGAAGTCATAGCAGCTATAGGCGCGGCTCTTGATGAGCATTTTAACAGCCGTCATGACTTGGAGGACACTGTGCTTACAATCCGTCGTATGAAGCGTGCATACTCTCCATGGAATTCTAAAATTTATAACATGCGCGAGCTACCCTCGCTCCGAAAAAAATAATTCATAGCAATGAAAGAATATAAGTACAAGATCAACGGTATGAAGTTTACCGTTGCTGTAGGTGATATTACCGATGACTCTGTCAAGGTAGAGGTCAATGGCACTCCCTATATGGTAGAGCTTGACGAAAGCCAGAAAGCGAAGAAAGTGACCGTAGCCGCGCCCAAGAAAGCCGCCGCTGCTCCCCGCAACGAAAGCGGAGAAAAAGTAATAAGCAAGCCGGCTCCCGCAGCCGGAGGTGCCGGCGCCGTGAAGAGTCCCCTGCCTGGCACAATCCTCAGTTTCAACGTTAAGGTGGGCGACACTGTTGCTGCCGGTGACACTGTCTGCATCCTTGAAGCCATGAAGATGGAGAATGATGTGCACGCCTCAGCCGGCGGTACAGTCAAGCAGATACTTGTAGGAGTCGGCGACTCAGTGCTTGAGGGTACTGACATCATGATTATAGAATAATCGTGATTTCTGAGCATAATGCTAACTAATGAATGATGCTGCCGGTAGCCGTCAGTGTTGACAAGATCTACGGCACGTCATCTAATATCTGTACATTTTTATGATTTCAGCAAGTGTTTCTTTCGGTCAGTTCATGAGCGAAAGTATAGAACAGTTCTGGCAGTTTACAGGATTTGCTCACTGCGAGTGGACAAATCTCGTGATGCTCCTCGTGGGTATTTTCTTCCTGTATCTTGCCATCAAGCGCAACTTTGAGCCCCTGTTGCTTGTGCCCATAGGATTCGGCATGCTTATAGGCAATATTCCTTTCCCAACAGGAATGGAGATAGGTATATATGAGGAAGGCTCGGTGCTAAATATCCTGTATAACGGTGTCGCTCGAGGATGGTATCCGCCACTTATTTTCCTCGGTATCGGCGCGATGACCGATTTTGGCGCCCTGCTTGCCAATCCCAAGCTCATGATAATCGGCGCATGTGCGCAATTCGGTATCTTCGGAGCCTATATACTCTCCCTTGCTCTTGGTTTTGATCCTATGTCAGCAGGTTGTGTGGCAATAATCGGTGGTGCCGACGGCCCCACTGCCATCTTCCTGACTTCGAAACTCAATTCCCAATTGCTTGGAGCTGTGGCAGTATCGGCTTATTCGTACATGGCTCTTATCCCTCTCATTCAGCCGCCATTGATGCGCCTCTTCACTACCAAGAAAGAGCGTCTCATAAAGATGCAGCCCGCACGCGTTGTCTCTCAGACCGAAAAGATCATCTTCCCCATAGTAGGTCTCATTCTCACCTGCTTCGTAGTGCCTTCAGGTCTGCCTCTGCTCGGAATGCTGTTCTTCGGCAATCTTCTCCGTGAAAGCGGCGTGACCACCCGTCTGGCCAAGACTGCAAGCAATGCCATGACCGATATAGTGACAATCCTGCTTGGCCTTACAGTAGGTGCATCTACTCAGGCAGACAAGTTCTTGACTTTAGACACAATCAAGATCTTTGCTCTCGGCTTCCTGGCATTCATCATAGCCTCTTCAGCCGGTGTGCTCAGTGTCAAGCTCTTCAACCTGTTCCTGCGCAAGGACAAGAAGATCAATCCGCTTATCGGTAATGCCGGCGTCTCTGCCGTGCCGATGGCTGCTCGTATCTCCAATAACGTAGGTCTTGAGTATGATCCCAACAATTACCTGCTTATGCATGCCATGGGTCCCAACGTGGCCGGCGTGATAGGTAGTGCTGTTGCCGCTGGCGTATTGCTCAGCTTCCTTGGCTAAATCTCTACTAATTTTTTATATTCAGGCGTTGCATCCAAAGCGGGTGCGACGCCTGATTTTTTATTAAAAAAATATGACAGCAATAACGAACTTTTCTTTATAGCACCGTGTTATTACATTGAATGACAACACAAGGCAAACGTCTTAATTTATAAGGCTTGCCAGCTTCTAAATCCGCAAAGTGACATCTTGCTTTCTATAACGAAGCAATATTGAGCAATTATGGTGACAAAAGATGTAATAAAGGAAATATACAAGAAGTACAGCACTCCGCCAAAGGATATTGAGTCGCTGCAGCTTCCTCATTATATCGGCCTGCTCAAGGCGCATCATAATCTTGAAATCAACGGAGAGGAAATTGTAAATCATAATTTGGATGACTTTAATCCTTTTCGCAGATTCCTGATGCGTCGCCTAACGGCAGTATTGAACTTTGATAAGGTAGTGGCATTTGCTTTCAGCCGTCATATTATATTCTTTGATAAAGAAAGCGAGAATATACATGTGCATTTCAAGCCGGAGAAACGAAACTTTTTCAGCCGTTTGTTCAGGCACTGATCATATCGCTGTATAAATAACACTCTGACCATTCACCATAGCATCCCTCAGCAATTTTGATTTATTAGCCTTAATCCCATCCATACCTGACAGCCCTAAATAGGCTTATTAAACGGGTTTGCACTATATTTTTATATGAAATTAGCCGAAAAGTCGTAATTTTTAGTTAAATTTGCAGACTCAAAACTTAACCCAAAATTGGGGTCAATAAGCAGCAAACCATAAATAGCATAAAAACCACAATTTAAATTATATACATAATCAATTTATGGCAAAGAAAATCTATACATTCGGCGATGGCAAGGCCGAGGGTAACGCATCAATGCGCAATCTCCTTGGCGGCAAGGGAGCCAATCTTGCTGAGATGAATCTGCTCGGCATGCCCGTTCCTCCCGGATTCACCATCACTACCGAAGTATGCACCCAGTACACTCAGGATGGCCGCGACGCCGTAGTCGCCTCCATCAAGGAAGAAGTGGAACAGGCAATAGCCCACGTGGAAACTCTTACCGGTAAGAAATTTGATGATCCTTCCAATCCGCTGCTTGTGTCAGTGCGTTCAGGCGCTCGTGCCTCAATGCCGGGCATGATGGATACAGTATTGAACCTCGGCATGAACGATGCCACCGTAGAGTCTCTCTCCGAAAAGAGCGGCAATCCCCGTTTTGCATGGGACTCATATCGTCGTTTCGTGCAGATGTATGGCGATGTAGTGCTCGGCATGAAGCCCAAGACCAAGACTGACATTGATCCCTTTGAAGAGATCATGGATAACGTCAAGGAGGAAAAGGGCATTAAATTTGATAACGAGCTTGACGTAGAAGACCTCAAGGAACTTGTTAAGCGTTTCAAGGCTGCCGTACTCTCTTTCACAGGCAAGGAGTTCCCCGAAAGCGCATGGGAACAGCTGTGGGGCGGCATCTGCGCCGTATTTGACTCATGGATGAACGAGCGTGCTATCCTCTATCGCCGCATGAATCAGATTCCAGAAGAGTGGGGCACTGCTGTCAACGTTCAGGCCATGGTATATGGCAACATGGGCAACAACTCAGCAACAGGCGTGGCATTCAGCCGAGACGCTGCAACCGGTGAAAACATTTTCAACGGCGAGTATCTGATCAACGCCCAGGGTGAAGACGTTGTGGCCGGAGTACGCACTCCTCAGCAGATCACAATTGAAGGCTCACGTCGCTGGGCCGCACTTCAGGGCATCAGCGAGCAGGAACGTCACGACAACTATCCGGCTCTCGAAGAATCAATGCCCGACTGCGCCGCTGAACTCATAGCCATCGCAGGTCGCCTTGAAGACTATTACAAAGACATGCAGGATATGGAGTTTACTATTCAGGATGGTAAACTCTGGATGCTCCAGACCCGTAACGGCAAGCGTACAGGATCTGCCATGGTGCGCATAGCAATGGATCTGCTTCGTGCCGGAGTGATAGACGAGAAGACTGCACTGCTGCGCATGGAGCCCAACAAACTGGATGAGCTTCTGCATCCTGTCTTCGATAAAGCTGCCCTCAAGCGCGCTACGGTAATGGCCAAAGGCCTGCCTGCTTCACCAGGAGCTGCGGCCGGACAGATAGTCTTCCAGGCCGATGATGCAGAAGCATGGGCTGAGAAGAAAAAGAAAGTTGTCCTCGTGCGTATCGAGACCTCTCCCGAAGACCTTCGCGGTATGGCAGTGGCTCAGGGTATTCTCACCATGCGTGGCGGTATGACAAGCCACGCAGCCGTAGTTGCGCGCGGCATGGGCAAATGTTGCGTATCAGGCGCCGGAGAAATCGTAGTGGACTACAAAGCCAAGACTCTTTCAATGAATGGCAAGACATACAACGAAGGTGACTGGATCTCACTCAACGGCTCCACAGGTGATGTATATGATGGCCAGGTTCCCACTACAGAACCCGAACTCGACGGTGATTTCGGCGCAATCATGAATCTCGCCGCTAAATATACCAACACACTTGTTCGTACTAATGCCGACTCTCCCCGCGATGCTAGACAGGCTCGCAGCTTCGGAGCTCAGGGCATAGGCCTTTGCCGTACAGAGCACATGTTCTTCGAAGGAGACCGCATCAAGAGCGTTCGAGAGATGATTCTGGTCTCCGATGAAGAAGGTCGCCGCGCAGCCTTGGCCAAGCTTCTGCCCATGCAGCGTTCAGACTTTGAAGGAATCTTTGAGGCTATGGACGGATATGGCGTGACAGTGCGTCTGCTTGATCCCCCGTTGCACGAGTTTGTGCCTCATCAGACCGCTACACAGAAAGAGCTCGCTGCCGAAATGGGCATCACTCTTGAAGAAGTGAAAGCAAAAGTGGATAGCCTGGAAGAATTCAATCCCATGCTCGGTCACCGCGGATGTCGTCTCGGCATTACATATCCCGAAATCACAGAGATGCAGACACGTGCCATAATTGAGGCAGCACTCAATTGCAGGGCAAAAGGTATCGATGTTCATCCCGAAATCATGGTACCCCTCGTAGGAACACTCAAAGAGCTTGAGCACCAGGCAAATGTTATAAACACTACAGCCGCTCGAGTATTTGATGAGCGAGGCGACTCAATTCCTTTCAAAGTGGGAACAATGATCGAAGTGCCTCGTGCTGCCCTCACAGCCAATCAGATAGCAGAAGTGGCAGACTTCTTCTCATTCGGCACAAACGACCTCACACAGATGACCTTTGGATATAGCCGTGATGATGCGCCTAAATTCCTCAAGTTCTACAAAGAAAAAGGTATTCTCAAAGTAGATCCCTTCGAAGTACTTGATCAGGAAGGTGTAGGCCAGCTTGTAGCCATGGGCGTAGAGAAAGGTCGTGCCACGAAGCCCGAACTCAAAGTAGGCATCTGTGGAGAACACGGAGGCGAGCCCAGCAGCGTTAAATTCTGCGCAAGACTCGGCATGAACTACGTCTCATGTTCACCCTTCCGAGTACCCATAGCCCGCGTAGCCGCGGCCCAGGCTGCCATCGAGGACTAATAGACAACTCTTAAACCACAAATAATTAGGTCGTAACACTCTGTTAAATCGGAGGTTACGACCTAATTTACTCTTAACACCAAAGCACACTTCAACACACAAATCGAGCAGAATGAGCGCGATTGTTGAGAAATAGTTGAGAGTTTTCCACCCCCTTGTTGAGAGCGTGTTGAGAGCGTTGTTGAGAGTTTGAAAAGGGTTGTAAACTTCTGATTGATAATAAAAAAACTCCGCAAGGATTACACATCAATCAACTAATAATTAAGAAGTATGGCAACCCTACGCCCCTGTGTTCAGAAACAACGCGCAGATGGATTTTACCCTGTGTATATCCGAGTAATCCACGATAGACAGTCGGCTTTCATCAAGACCGGCAAAGTGGTAGATAAGAAGTCGGTTACAAAGAGCCGAGAGATACGCGACAATGCAGTTCTCAAATACTGCACCGAGCAGATTGCATATTACAATCAGCGTCTAAACCTCCAAAACATCACGAACTGGACTATCAAGGAAGTTGTGGCATTTCTTTCGACAGAAGATTCCGATGCAAGTTTCAGCGACTACGCCAAGTTGCACATTTCACGAATGATCAACGACGGCCATGAGAGAAATGCCAAAAACTACAAGTTGGCAGTTGCTCACCTTGAAAGATTCATCGGCACCACACAGATAATGTTTTCCTATCTTACAACGGCAGTATTGCAGCGTTGGATAGGAACGCTCGCCCAGAAAAAGCGTGCAAAAGAGATGTACCCCGTGTGTGTACGTCAAATCTTCAAGGCTGCGCTGATAGAGTTGAACGATGATGAACGCGGTGTATGCCGCATCAAGTTCAACCCCTGGCTTAAAATCCAAATTCCAAAAAGCGATAACGCCGAACAACGCGCCATTAGCGCGGAGGCTTGCCGCGAGTTCTTCAATCGTCCACTCCCGGAGAGCAAGATGATTTCATCTCTGCCAGAACTTGGCCGCGATGTGGCGAAACTGGTTTTATGCCTTGGAGGCATAAACACCGTTGACTTGTTCAATATGAAGAAGTCCGACTATCACCACGGCGCACTATGCTACAAGCGAGCCAAAACCCGACACAGCCGCAGAGATGAAGCCTACATAGAGATGCGTGTAGAGCCGTTCATAATGTCGGTATTTGAGAAATACCTTGCCCCCGATGATGACGAGTACCTGTTCACGTTCCACAATCGCTATTGCGATTCTGATAGTTTCAGCGCAAACGTGAACAACGGCATCAAGAAAATCTGCAAGGATATGGGTATGCAGAAAGAGGACTACTACTGCGTCTATACGTTCCGCCATACATGGGGAACGATTGCACAGAACGACTGCGACGCAAACCTGTATGAGGTGGCATTCGGCATGAACCACAGCCACGGGATGAAAGTAACTCGTGTGGAAAACCCAGGCGCGGATGACCCCTGCGGCCAGGTTGGTTTGACCCCATAA
>CAJTTA010000011.1 GCA_910579305.1 uncultured Muribaculaceae bacterium | reverse complement strand
TAACACTATGCTCCGACATCACCTCCCCACCCACCGGAAAAATCCGCTGACCCGTAATAACCCTGTGTAAGTAACATAAAAAGTATTAAAGAAGCGATACTAATGGAAATGACAATAACCGCACCCCCAAAGAGAGACGTAGAACGCGCTTTGGGATGCGGTAAATATAATAAAAGAAGATGGTTGCGTTATGAATGAGTCTTGGCTTTACGCATAAGACATGCCATGGATATTACACATGCCACGCCTAGGAACAGGGCACCCGTAAGGAATGTAGAAGTATAGGATGTGGCATCGACAAGTAATCCCCATCCGCCGGAGGCTATAGCGCCACCGGCTGAGAGGGCGATAGATATCACGCTGAATATTCGTGCATAGTCGCGAGTGTCCATTACTGTGCGTGTGAGCATTGTGGTCTGCACTGTGACTCCGGCGTAACACCATCCAAAAAAGAAACTGCCGGTAAGCATCAGAGGTAATGAATCCTTGCCTGAGAGCAATAGCAGCAGCCCTCCGGCGCCGCCTAAAGTGCAGAGTATGGCACCTGTCATGCAACTGCGGTCATTGATATATCCGAGTAACAGTTTTCCCAGGGTCACACCTATCATTGACGCAGAGGCTACCAGTGAAGCTTTTTCCAGAGAAAATCCGGTGCTTTCCGCATATCCCGGCAGAAATAGATTGAGAGTAGAGCATCCCATCATAATAAAGGCAAAGCCTATAAGGGCATAGAACATCCACATTTTCTTGGCTTCTGCAAAAGTCTTGCCCTGTTCCGTAGAGAGCGATGCTGTGGAATGGGATGAATCTGCAGCTCCAAATTTTTTCAGCCCCATGCTCTCAGGAGTGTCTCTCAGCAGTAAGGCAAGTAGCGGAGTGACCGTAAGGAGTACGATCCCTCCGAATGTGAAATATGCTTCGCGCCATCCCAAGGCTGAAATGACTGTTCCTCCAATAGGATTGAATATCACGCCTCCAAGGCCTGACGCCGCACATGAAATACCCGTCATAAGCCCCATGCGTGTGTGAAACCATCGGTTGAGTAGGGTGGGATAGCTCATATATAGCAGGAAAGCCATTGAGATTCCAAGGAACGCGCCGGCCACGTAAAATTGCCATACGGCCTGAAGAAGGCCCATTGAAGCCAAAGTGAGTCCGTTGAGAGCAGATGCGGCAGTGAAGAGTTTCCGTGCACTGTATCGTTCCAGTAAACGTCCGGAAAAGGGGAGCATCAGGGCAGATGCCACGTACATCACAGACATATAGATGCCGAATACGCCGACATCTATTCCAAGATCTTTGCTTACTGGATTGTAGAAGATACCTGCACAACTGAAAGTCAGACCTACGTTGACACCCATCATCAGGCAACAGCACACAACAATTACAAAGGCGTAATGGAAGCGGTTTTTTTCCATGGATTTAGATTTGTTAGTTAGATTTTGCAAAATTAACATTTTTATGCCGAATCTACAAGTATGCCATTTTGTGTGAGGCTTATGAGATGCGTGATTTTGTGCTGAAAGATAATTAAGAGGATTGGATGATTCTTAATAATCTTTGAATTATGTGGATTCTGAGGTGTAAAAAGTGTGTGAAATACTTGCAGGTATGAAATATTTATTTTAACTTTGTGGCATATTAATACTATTGCCTATGGATGCTACGAACCCTAAAGACAGGCTTATAGCCCTGAAGATGCACACAGGTCTCTCGCTTAAGCGCATGGCAGAAGAAGCCGGCATAAAGACAATTCAGACCCTTTATGAAATCAAGAAAGGACGTCATTCATTCTCCCATGATGTGGCAGCAAAGCTGCAGACGCGCTGGCCGGAGATAAGCCGCGGCTGGCTCATGAGCGGAGAGGGGGAGATGTTGCTTTCGGATGCCGACAAAGCAACCGAAGAAATCGCCCATGAACCTTATAGAGTGCCATTGCTACCGGTTTCAGCATTTGCCGGACCGATTAAGAATTTTGTGGCGAACAGTATCTCTGCCCGTGAATGTGAGACAATTCTGTCTCCTTCCCCGGGCGCTGAGCTGGCTATACCTGTATCCGGCGACAGTATGGAGCCAATGCTTCATGACGGCACTATTATTTTTGTAAAGCGCATTAATGACAGAGCGTTTATTCCATGGGGCCAGACTATGGTGATAGATACAGAAAACGGAGCCTTTGTCAAGGATATTTTCCCCGGAGACAGTCAGACCATCATAGCCCGCAGCAAGAATCCCCGTTATCCGGATATGCATATTCCGCATTCAAGCATATATGGTATCTATAGAGTGGTGAATGCAGTGCGGTCTTTCGGCGTGACATAAGTTCCGGCTTGCAATATATGGCGTCCTGGGCAGCAAGATAAAGGCTGCATGATAATTAAAACAGCTTAACGGCTACATACTTGTTAAATTGGTATGCAGCCGTTAAGCTGTTTAAGTATACTGATTAAAGATATGTAAGATGGCGCATGTCATGACAGGCACGACCTTGAAGAGTAGTGCTTTATAGTATTACTACATACTGTTGCGAGGGTCTACACAATCTCTGTGTAGAATATGAGAGAGTATAAAATTGCGATGAAATTAAACTGAGCGGAAATTTTCTTGCTTTTTCGTGAAAATATTATTAACTTTGTCAGAGTATTAAGCGTTATAGCTAAAGATGCTGTCATGTAGTATTCCCGTGTGTGCACTATCTTCTGTGCGTGCCGGCTACCTATACATCCACTATAGATTTATTTACAAACATTAAAGACCCAAAATTTCTTGCCTATGAGTTATCTTAAATTTGATAAGAGCCTCATGATCAATTTGGAGCAAAGCCTGCCTAAAGAGATGCTGCGCACAAATAAAAGCGGCGCTTATCATTGCACCACGATAGTGGGCTGTAATACCCGAAAGCAGCATGGATTGCTGGTGATACCTATCCCGGAAATGGATAATCAGGCTCATGTGCTGCTATCATCACTTGATGAAACAGTAATACAGCACGGAGCACCGTTTAATCTGGGTCTGCATCAGTATGGAGAAGGGGTGTTCAGCCCTAACGGCCATAAATATATAAGAGAGTTCAATTGCGAGAGTGTTCCCGCAGTAACATATAGGGTGGGTGGTGTGATACTCACTAAGAAAAAAGTATTTATCTCTCATGAAAACAGGATTCTCATAAAATATACGCTTGAAGAAGCGCATTCGCCTACCTTGTTGCAATTTCGCCCGTTTCTTGCATTTCGCAACGCCAATGAGTTGTGTATGGAAAACGGTACTATCAACAAGTCCATGCGTCCCGTAGATAATGGCATAAGTTGCTGTCTTTATGAAGGCTATCCGGAATTATATATGCAGTTTGATAAATCTGTGAAATGGGTGGATGACGGGCATTGGTATAATGGCATAGAATATTACAAGGACAGGGATCGGGGCTTGCCATATAAAGAATCTTTATGGGTTCCCGGTTATTTTGAGTTGTCAATAGAGAAAGGGGAGAGTATAATTTTTTCTGCAAGTACTTTTGAGTGCGATCCGGCAGAGTTCAATGCCGTGTATGATGAAGAGATTGTTGCACGCACCCGCCGCACTTCTTTTTATAATTGCCTCAAGAATTCAGCAGAGCAGTTTTATTTCAAGACCGGTGAAGGACTTTATATCATGGCCGGTTATCCATGGTACAATGTGAGAGCGCGCGACGAGTTGATCGCATTGCCGGGGTGTACACTCGCCATAGGCCATGACAAGGCTTTCACAGACATGGCCGATACTTTTCTTGCAGCCTTGGGCCGATATCTTGATAATGGCTCAAAGGACGGAGTGATTCATGAGATAGACTTGCCTGATATTCCGTTATGGATGCTTTGGGCACTTCAGCAATACAGGCTTGACCAAGGAATCATACGATGCAGGCTTCGTTATGGCCGGCAGATCAAGAAGCTGATAGATGCAGTCTTACAGGGGAAAGTCACAGGGCTTATTGCTGACAGCAATGGCTTATTGCGTACAGAAGGGCGTGACAAGCCGGTGAGCTGGATTTCAGCTGCAATACATGGCCGGCCGATCATACCTCGTTCCGGATACTTGCTTGAGTTTAACGCATTATGGTATAATGCCATGTTTTTTGCCGCAGAAATTTATGAGGATGTGGAGGAAGAGAAATCCTATGTGCAGTCATTGAAGGAGCAGGCAGCCATAATGAAGGAAACGTTTTTGAAGATGTTCCTGGGAGATGCCGGTTACTTATATGATTATGTAGATGGTAATTACACAGATCTGAGTGTGCGTCCCAATATGGCGATAGCAGTCGGGTTGGTATATTCACCTCTTGATCGCCGCCAACGTCGCCGTGTGCTGGAATTCTGTACGCGCGAGTTACTTACACCCAAGGGGCTGCGCTCCCTGTCTCCCAAGAGCGCAGGATACAATCCATCCTATGTGGGAGGCCCGGTGGAGAGGGAATATGCCGTGCATCAAGGACCGGCACGCCCCTGGTTTTTCGGTTTCTATGCCGATGCTTATATGCGTGTGTTCGGTCTCTCCGGTCTTGGCTTCATAGAGCGGCAGCTTATAGGATATGAGGATGAGATGACGGAGGGTTGCATCGGCTCTTTGTCAGAGATGTATGATGGCAATCCGCCCTATGCAGGCCGCGGTGCTGTAAGTACAGCCAAGAATGTAGGCGAAATATTGCGCACCCTCAGTATGGTAAAGAGGCTTAACAAGCAATTGCTCGCCGCGACAGAAACTAATCACTAACCTCTTCACGCTGATTATAGCACAAATGAAAGCATTAATGTTCGGGTGGGAATTCCCCCCTCATATTTTAGGCGGCCTTGGCACCGCAAGCTATGGCCTCACACGTGGCATGCATAATTGCGGAGGCGTAGATATATCCTTTGTCATACCCCGTCCTCAAGGTGATGAAGACACTTCTTTTGCCCAGATAATAGGAGCCAGTGACACGCCTGTGGCGTGGCGAGATGTAAGCTACGACTATGTAAAGAGCCGCATAGGCCATGTTATGGATCCGCATCTCTATTTTGCACTGCGAGACCATATCTATGCCGATTTCAATTATATGCTTCTCAATGACCTGGGCTGCATTGAGTTCTCAGGCAGATATCCGGATAATCTTCTTGAGGAGATTAACAATTATTCAATTGTAGCCGGAGTTATAGCCCGCACGATACCCTGCGATGTCATTCACTCACACGACTGGCTCACGTATCCGGCCGGCATTCATGCCAAGCGGGTGACAGGAAAGCCGTTGGTGATACATGTGCATGCTACTGATTTCGACCGTTCGCGAGGGAATGTAAACCCCACTGTGTTCGGAATAGAAAAAGATGGTATGGATAATGCCGATCATATTATAACAGTATCCGATCTCACTCGTCGCACCGTAATAGACAAATATGGCATAGACCCATCCAAAGTGACAACTGTGCATAATGCGGTGGTACCCCTAAGCGAAGAGATTCTGTCTTTGCCTAAGCCTGATAATAAAGACAAGACAGTGACATTTCTGGGTCGTATTACGATGCAAAAGGGGCCCGAGTATTTTGTGGAGGCTGCCGCCAAGGTATTGCGCAAAAATCCGGGCGTGAGATTTGTTATGGCAGGTTCAGGCGACATGATGGATAAAATGATACGGCTTGCGGCTAAAAGAGGTATTGCCGATCGGTTTCACTTTACAGGTTTCCTTAGAGGCAATCAGGTCTATGAGATGCTCCGGGCTTCAGATGTATACGTAATGCCCTCGGTATCAGAGCCATTTGGTATTTCCCCACTGGAAGCTATGCAGATGGGTGTCCCGTCCATAATTTCCAAGCAAAGCGGGTGTGCTGAGATTCTCGACAATGTCATAAAGACCGATTACTGGGATGTCGACGCCATGGCTGATGCAATGCATGCACTTGTGAGCTATCCTGCGCTTCATGAATCACTTCAAAAGGGAGGCATCGAGGAAATGAAAGGGATAACATGGGAAAAGGCCGGACAAAAAGTGCTGGACATATATCGCAAAGTAATCAAGAATTAAAATAATATCACTCTACATAATGAAGAACATCTGCTTTTATTTTCAGATACATCAGCCTTTCAGACTGAAGCGCTATCGCTTCTTTGACATAGGCAATGATCATTATTACTATGATGATTTCACTAACGATGACATAATAACACGAATAGCCGAGCATTCATACATGCCTATGGCTGATACGCTTCTTCACATGATCGAACATAGTGGCGGAGCTTTCAAGTGTGCTATATCGATCACAGGTACGGCTGTGGAGCAGCTCCAGCAATATGTGCCTGAATTTATTGACAAGCTCAAAGCGCTTGTCGCCACGGGGTGTGTGGAGATTCTGAGTGAAACTTATTCTCATTCGCTGGCATCCTTGAGAGATCCGGAGGAATTCATCCGCCAGGTGCATAGCCACGATAAATTAGTAAGCAATCTTTTTGGCAAGAAGCCGGTGGTATTCCGCAATACGGAGCTTATATACGATGATGATATAGCGACAATAGTGGCGTCCATGGGCTTCAAGGGTATGATCACTGAAGGAGCCAAGCATATTCTCGGATGGAAGAGCCCTAATTTCGTCTATAGCGCAGCCTCAGCTCCATCGCTCAAGCTGATGCTTAAGAATGACAAGCTCAGTGATGACATATCCCGCAACTTTAACAATCACGAGTGGAGCGAATATCCGCTTACCGCAGATAAATATGTGGACTGGATTGCATCTCTCCCTGAGGAGCAGCAGCTTGTGAATATATTTCTCTCTATGGAGACGTTTGGAGAGTTCCTGCCTTCATATACCGGAATCTTTGATTTCCTGAAGGCTCTTCCAAGATTTGCCGCCGAGCGAAAAATCTCCTTTATCACTCCGTGCGAAGCATGTGAGAAGATGAAAAGTGTGGGAGAGCTTGCAGTGCCGTATCCTATGTCCTGGGCCGATGAAGCCAGAGATGTGAGTGCCTGGACAGGCAATGACCTTCAGCGAGAAGCTCTCGACAAGCTATACTCTGTGGCAGAGCGTGTCAACCTCACGACAGATCGCCGTCTTAAGCAAGATTGGGAATATCTTCAGAGTTCCGATCACTTCTTTTACATGAGTACAAAGCATATGGCAGATGGCGCAGCGCATGCATCATTTTCTCCATATGACAGTCCTTATGCCGCATTTACCAATTACATGAATGTACTGGCTGATTTTCTTGTGCGTGTCAGGGAGCAGTATCCTATGGAGATAGAAAACGAAGAGCTTAATTCATTGTTGCTTACAATACGTAATCAGGCTCAGGAAATAGATACCCTTAATAAAGAAGTGAAGCAGCTTCGTGCCAATATTCTAAGTGCTGAAGAGCCGGTCGAAGTGCCTGTCAAGAAAGCTGCATGCAGCAAAAAAGCACCTAAGGGAAAGAAATAAGAATACTGTTAGAATAATGGTCTGAGACTTATTTGCGAATGCATTATAGTCTCAGGCCATCTTGTATAAATATTTTGCGTATATTTGCACTGAATTTAGAATTATTATATATGAAAACTGAGAAGGATAAATGTAGGGATGGCGAATTGTATGATGCCAATTATGATGCGGAATTGATTGCCGAGAGGCAGAGATGCAAAGATATATGTTATGAGTATAACAATATGCGCCCTTCGCATGTCGACTCGCGAGAGAAGCTGCTCCGTGGCTTGTTTGGAAGGACGGGGGATAACTTCCTTATAGAGCAGCCGTTTTATTGCGATTACGGCTACAATATATTTCTTGGCGAGAATTTTTATGCTAATGTTAATTGCGTGATTCTTGACGGAGCGTCGGTTACGTTTGGCGACAATGTGTTTGTCGCACCCAATTGTGGCTTCTATACAGCTGGTCATCCCATGGATGTGGAACAGAGAAACGCAGGGTTGGAATACGCCCGGCCTATAAGAATAGGTAATAATGTGTGGATTGGAGCGCATGTATCTGTTTTACCGGGTGTTACAATAGGAGATAATTGTGTCATAGGAGCCGGCAGTGTTGTCAATAAGGATATCCCGGCCAATTCTATGGCCGCAGGAAATCCTTGTCGGGTAATCCGTTCACTTCAGTAGATGCTCGTGTAGAGCGGCTTTCCAACTGAGATGAGAGCCTATAGCTCATGCGATATAGAATAAATATCTATATTGTGTGGGCATTATTGTGTCATGGGGATATTAAAATTTTAGGATTTTATTATAACAGAGGTTAAATTATTAGATAAAAATTATTATATTTGCAAAATTATTTTTAAGGCAGTGTTTTTTCATATCAGTGCCTGCCTGTAATTTATGATATATCATGGAAGAGCTCTACGTGCCGATGGTGCAGACCCAAGCAGAAGAAGTGTTGGAGGCGATATCAAGTCGCTTCAGGCAGTCAGATATGCAGCGAATACGAGAAGCCTATCTGTTTGCAAGAGAGGCACATGCCAATCAGCGTCGTAAGACCGGCGAACCTTATATCGTGCACCCCATAGCTGTAGCGCGCATAGTAGGCGTGGAATTAGGTCTTGACGCCAATGTGGTAATAGCGGCTTTTTTACACGATGTTGTGGAGGATACCGACTATACATTGGAGGATGTGAGATGTCGCTTCGGTGATGATGTGGCATCATTGGTGAGAGTGGTGACCAAGCCTAAAAAGGATAAATATGAACTCACCAAGCAGCTGGATAATTTCAAGCAGATGCTCAATGCAATGCAAGGTGACATACGTGGAATCCTTATAAAGTTGGCCGATCGCCTGCATAATATGCGCACCTTGCAGTCAATGCGTTCCGACAAGCAAATGAAGATAGCCGGCGAGACAGATTACTTCTATGCTCCACTCGCAAATCGACTCGGCTACTATGAGGTGAAGACAGAACTTGAGAATTTAAGTTTCCGCTATCGATGTCCGCACGAGTATGAAGATTTCATCGAAATGCTCAGGCAGGATTACAAGCTTACAAAAGTGCGTATGGACGCCTTTGTGAATAAAGTGGAGAGTGTGCTCAAGGATGGAGGGGTAGAGGCCAGGGTGTTTGTGGTGCAGAGGGCGCCTTATAGCCTTTGGCGCAAGATGAAGAAATATAGTGTGGATTTCCACCATCTCAAATACAAGTATTTTACAGAGATTATCTTCAAGGATACAAATATAGGAGAAGAGAAAGCTGAGGCTCTTAAGATATACTCATTGCTTACTAACGTATTTAGGGAGAAACCTGGAGGCATTCGCAATTATATTGATTCTCCGAAGGAGAACGGATACAGGTCGTTTCATGTCAAGCTGCTGAGTGATAGAGGCATATGGGAAGAGGTGCATATAAGTAGTGAGCGAATGACGCGCGCTTCGCAGTATGGATTCCTTGGGGCGGGAGAGGATAGCTATGGAGTGCATAAATGGCTTGAGAAGTTCCGGGCTACACTCAATGACATTTCCCACAGCAATCCCGGCGCTGATTTTATAGAGAATGTAGTGACATCATTCTATAATGATGACATTATGGTGTTTTCCCCCCAGGGCAAGGCTATAATACTGCCGCAGAGAGCCAAGGCGCTTGATTTTGCATTTGAGATACATAGCAAGATAGGCCAGTTTGCCAAATATGCCCGCATCAATGGTCAGCTTGTGTCGCTTATGACAGAGCTTAAACGAGGGGATGTGGTGGAGATTTTTACAGATGAGGATGCTTTGCCCAAGCCGGAATGGGCTGATCAGGTTGTGACATACAAGGCCAGGAGATGGCTGCGCAATTATGTAGCAAGGCTGCCCAAAGAGAAATATATACGTTGTGAGAAATGTAATCCCATTCCCGGGGAAGAGGTAATAGGTTTTTTAGGCCCGTATAATGAAATCACCGTGCATAAGCGCGATTGCCCGGTGGCTATACGCACAGCATCCAAGATGGGCGATTCTATCGTTCCTGTGCACTTCAATGGCAATCCGGATATTCTTTATCCTGTGAGTGTCAACATCCATGGCGTAGACCGATACCACATGCTGTCCGACCTTATACAGTGCATCACGGAGCGCATGCGACTCTCCATAGCAAGCATAACTACAAAGACAGTAGACTGTATCTTTGATATTACAATAGCATTTTCAGTGCATTCATACGAAGAATTGCAGCGTGTCATAGCAGAGATCTATTCTATAGATGGAGTGGATGGTGTGCGACAGGTCAATGAATGAAAGTAGTACTTGACAATATAATTTTTTCACTACAGAAGGCCGGCGGCATATCAGGCATGTTTTCTCGCCTCATAAGCGGATTAATGTCATATCCCGGCGTGGACGTATATGTGTTGGAGCGCAAAGATGCCCGCTCTAATCTCTTCAGGCATATTGCGGATATACCTGAAGACCGAATCTTGCCGATGCGTTCTTTGCCATTAATTTGTGAGCGCTATCTCAATCCGGCTTATATAAAGGGAATGCCGAAAGATGAACCGTATATATTCCATTCATCATATTACAGGTATTGCAATGATTCCAAAGCTCGGAATATAACCACGCTTCATGATTTTGTCTATGAAGCAGCGAAGCTTAGGAGTCCGTTGGCCACTTACGTGCATTCGCGGCAGAAGCGAGAAGCTGTATTGCGGAGCGTCGGGGTGGCTTGTGTGAGCAATGCGACCAAAAAAGATCTGCGAAGATTTATACCGGAGTATGATGCCGATAAGGCAGTGGTAATCCCCAATGCGCCTTTATGTGATTATAGGGAAGCAGGAACAGAAGGGAAGAACATGCAGAATATTCTTTGGGTGGGCGACAGAGCCTATCATAAGAATTTTAAGCCTCTTGTAAAGGCGCTGTCAGGCACGGCGTGGCGCTTGGTCTTATGTTCATCGACATTATCTTCTCAAGAACGGGCGTTTATCAATGATTATTTGTTACCAGGCCAGTGGGAACATCACATTAAGGTTGATGACAGAACTTTAAGTAGCTTGTATAAGACCTCCCGGTGTCTGGTATATCCGAGTATTTATGAAGGATTTGGCATTCCTGTTGTAGAAGCTCAGGCTCATGGATTGCCGGTCATCATAGGCCGATGCAAGGCCACTGAAGAGGCAGGAGGTGGAGCCGCACTCGTATTGCCTGATTATACTCCCGAGACAATACGTGCCTATATAGCGTCTCTTGACAGTCATCGTCTCTATACCGATTTATTTCGGCGAGGGAAAGAGAATGCTTCCCGTTTCAGATGGGCCGATATAGTCGAAGCTTACGTGAGGCTCTATCAACGCGCATTGTCATGAGAATTGCTTTTTTTACCAAAGGCCGGAGAAATGTGTACCATAGCGCACACTGCGTAAGTAGTCAATGAGCATATCATGACCATCCAGAAGTAATTGATATATCCTTGAGAAGTTGATCCGAAGATATGTATCTGGGCTATTTTCTCATATATCCAGCCGGCAGCCATTCCAGGCAGCATCATGCCAAGAGCCATAAAGGCTGTGCAGAAAGCGTAATGAGACGTTTTGAAAGGGCCCTCGCAGAAGTATATGAGATAGAGCATAAAGGCAGTGAACCCGAAGCCGTAGCCGAATTGTTCGAAACCGATTGCCACATTAATTGCTACAAGAGATGAGGGCTGAGACATAGCCATCCAGCAATACACACCGCATGGAAGGGTAAGGGCAAGCGCCATAGGCCACAGCCATTTCTTCAGGCCACCTGTTGCTATGCACATGCCTCCGATAATCCCGCCGCATAAAAGAGCAATCACTCCCACAGTGCCATTTATTATACCTACATCGGCTGTAGAGAGCCCTAGACCTCCCTCCACAGTCGGGGCAAGTAGAAATGGAGCGGAGACTTTGAGCATCAGGGCTTCTCCAAATCTATAGAAAAGCATAAACAGCAATGCCGTAAGAATATGTTTCTTGGCGAAGAATGTGGAGAATGTATTTCCGAATTCTACTATTATGTCGCGTGGAGAGCGAGATGAACGTGGTGCATCATTATGAGTGTAGGGCAGCATGCGCAGGTGATACAGATATATAACCATAAATATTACGCTCATTATGCAGAATGTGATGCTCCATGCCATAGTGATGCTGCTTTGTTCCTCAAGCTTGCCGGCGAGAAAGACCAGCCCTCCCTGTCCCAGGAGAGACCCGATACGATAGAATGTATTGCGCCAACCTACGTAACGAGCCTGGTCGTTTTCAGTCAGGGCAAGCATATAGAATCCGTCGGCCGCGATATCATGAGTGGCAGAGCAGAAAGCCATTATCCAAAACACGGCGAGTGTGCCGGCGAAGAAAAATGAGAAAGGAAGAAGAAAGGCTATTGCTGCGAGCGTGCAAGCTATGAATAGCTGCATACACAATATCCATCTGCGTTTTGTCCCGATTATATCCACAAACGGACTCCAAAAGGGCTTGATTACCCAGGGCAGGTATAACCATCCCGTGAAAAATGCCATTTCCTTAAGGCCTATGCCCATGCGGGTGTAAAGGATTACAGCCAAAACATTTACAGCAAAATAAGGCAATCCCTCGGCCATATAGAGCGTGGAGATCCAGGAAATAGGGTTATATGTATGTAATTTAGTCATAATATGATATTATGCGGGTGCCCGGGTAATAGAATTCCAGAATTTCATTGCATGTGTAACCTCGTAGAGCCATTACTGCAGCACCTGTCTGGCATAGCCCCACGCCATGTCCCCAGCCCTTACCCCTAAGAGTGAAGCCGCCGGCGTCCGGATGAATTGTAAACGCTGATGAAAGCAAGTGTGTGTGGGATAATATTTTGCGTATCATAAGCTCTTTGCCTATATTGCAGCTACACAATGAGCCTTCTATGTGAATCTCCCTTATGCGTCCCGACGGCCCCGTCAGCAAAGGATATAATGCCAGGATTTCACCGGGATCCTCACCATATAAGGATATGACATTTTGCCTGATGAGAGCGGAATCTATATGTGTTTGCCATCTGTAATATGAAGTAGAAGCATCATAGTCTTTGAGACACTTATGAAGAGCCGTTTTCTCTTCAGCAGATAATATGGACGGATCGCAATAAGGGTCATCTTTTGCAGGGAGATAAGAGAAATCAATATCATTCCATGCTGTAGAGAATAATTCGGTTGTACCGCCACAACATTTTGAGAAACGTGTATCGGCAATTCGGCCATCGGTATCGACAAGAATCAGCGAATGGGTATCTCTCACTGCCATGCATGCCTGATCATTGATGGGGTCAATGCCCTGGTATCTCTGGCAGTGGTCATCTGCACACACGTCAAAGAAGGAATGAGCGTCGTTTTGGGTATAACTGATCAATCCTTGTGGAGTCTTGCTATTGAGAGAGGGGAGCATAGAGGTGTGGTGAAGAATACGCATGAGCCATGAGCGGGAGATTATGGCGTGGGCTTTCAGGTATTCTGACGGAGCATCAGGATTCATTTCGCTGCTTATCACGCTTTTCAGGTATTCTTCTGCTTTGATTAAATTGACAAGTCGGCTATTGCCGTTTTCATCTTTGGAGAACATGAAGACCCCATTATACCGGAGTGTGCATCGTGACTGCCAGTGAAAACAGCGTCCGATGGTCATCCCACTCACCTCCATGTGAGAATCATGGGAAAGAGGGGTATATGTAATCTGATTTTCCGAAGCGTTTATCTGAAACGAGCCTACAGGGTTTAACCCGAAAGCTTCATTTTCACATAGGCCCACTCTTACAATAGGTTCAAAAGGACTTCGCATCATCTCATTATTAAATCACGGAACACCAGCAAACTCCTATAGTCAAGGCTTACTTCCTGAAAAATGCGATGTAAGTGTGCGGATGAGATGCGATCGAAATCCTCTTGTCGCGGCAGGATGATCACTCCGGCCATATCGATGGCTCCCGGGCTTACAAGCATTGAGTCTCCATCCTCTGCATAATAGCATGAAGGTCTGTGTGCTGATCGAGGCATTAGCAGAGAGTGCAGCATTCTATCGTCGTCCAACCACATTATGATATTGCGCATGCCGATGGCCGGGGCCAAGGAGGTGGGATCCTGCTGAACCAGCAAGTCAAACCAAAGCAGAGACTCCTCATCAAGATATTCTGAAATAAAATGCAGGCAAAACATGGGTAAATGTGTGCAGGAGTAAAACCTGCAACCATCTGTATATTTCACCAGTTCTCCCGGATCTTCGGCAAGTGAGTCTGTTAAATTCTGAAGGAAATCTTTGTTACAGGCCTGGAAGTGCAAGTGGTCGGGTGCGGAGGCTCCTGCTGCAGAACCGTTATAAAAAGCGATGTAGTCAGGATAGAGCCTTACAAATGCTTCCATATCCCCGGGGTTGATCATGTCCTGATGAATATGATCTTCAGCAGCTATAGTGAAGTGCTGTGGTGCTATGGGAAATGGATTTACAAGTATTTCATAATTCCGCGAAGCTATGAAAGTACGGGAAAATTGTTCCGCAGGTCGATTGGAAGAGCAGAGGAAGCATGGACGGTTGCGGATTGATGATGAGTCGACTTTGGCCGCTGTAGATTTGATTCTGGCCGGGTTGCATTGGAGCCTTATAGGGAAGCCGTCAATGTTTAGAGAGCGTGTCATAACGCTTGTTAACGACTTGAAAGCGCATGCGGCCATGGGCCACGCATCCAGTTGCTGCTTGAGGAAATCCTTAAGGTCGTTACTCTCCATAAGTATTGAAATAGATTCTCTCGTTCAGCTCCTGGGTGCGAAGGAAGTCTTTATAGAAATTGTTGGCATTAGTCTTTTCTATAGAAAGATTGGCATCAGAATTCCCTTCCCAGCGTCGGCAGTTATACAGCACATCGTAGATGCGGCCTATCTTGTAATCTCGGCTTAAGCGCAGGCCCATGGCGTAGTCTTCTCCATAACTGGTGTCAGGAAACAGGATGTTTCTCGCGATTGAAGTGAGAAAAGCGCGCGGAGCACCCAGTCCGTTGATTCTCAAAGCATTGTTAGCTCCGTTGCTGTCAGTCCATTCGGCATGGTCAATTTTGCCCGGAGGCAGTTCATGCAAATTAAAGTCTGTGAGCATATAGCTGCCTATTACCATGGCGCATTTTTCTTCACGGAACTTATCTACGATGCATTGCAGTGTTGCCGGAGATGCATATAGGTCATCGGAGTCAAGCTGCACAGCATATCGGCCGCAATGACTGCTTAACAAAGCAGTGTTCCAGCATCCGCCTATGTTCAATCCCTCATTGCCGGTGAGATGTAAATGTATGAGACGCTGGTCACTTGATAAAGCCTCAATTGCCTCCGTGGTGCCGTCGGTGCTTCCGTTATCTATAACAATTACATTAAACGGAAAATCGCACTTCTGGGCAAGCGCCGATTCTATTGCGTCGGCTATAGTTCCTACTCTGTTGCGTACAGGTATTATGACTGATGCCTCAACAGGGAAGGTGTCTTCCTGTCTCACGGCTTTCTTTTTTATGATCGGAGCAAGCCCGTTGACGGAAGCTAACCATTCTGTGCAAGTCTGTTCCATCGCTACCTGATATGTGCGATTGCGAGGATTCACATAATCATGTTGTTTCTCTCCGCTAATGCGATGGTCAAAGCGCTTTGTAGTATAAAGATATTCCGGGCAAAGATGAGGTAATCCTGCTTTTACAAGTTCCAGTCGGAGAGCATACCATCCACCGTCATAGATATTTGGTTTTGCATCAGTCTTAATTAATTCGCTCACTTTGATGGCCACGACTGTCCCGAAATCAAAGTCATCTCGCAGTGAGCCGAATTGATAAGGGATGCATGGGTGAGGCACTACGGTGCCATTCTCGAGTTCCTCATGGTAGTGGCAGTAGACAATGGGTGCATGCGATTCTTCAGCCACCTGAGTCAGGCGATGCTCTCCATAAGTGCTGAAGCTCACAGGGCGTCCATGCAGGTTGACCAGTATGTAATCACTCTTAAGATTCTGACATGCTTCTTTTAGAGCGGAGACATTGGTGAAAGGTGTCATTTCTGAAATGTAGATAAAATAGTCTTCATGAGAGTCACGCGGTCGGAAGCGTTGTTAATACACTCAAACGGTATTGACATAGTGAGCACGTGGCTGCGGCCATCCTTTCGATAGACTGCCGCCCCGCGTCCGTTGTCATCAAAGTCCATGAACAATACAGCTTCTCCTATGGGCATCAGCATGTCGGGATTATCCACGATATATGTTTTTTCGTTGAGTGTATTACAATAGGAAAACTCACGTCGCGAGCCACCCTCAGTCTTTGACAAGGCAATGCGTGGAGTGCTTATACGAGCCGGTTCATCTGGATTGATGCCAAGTATCTGTGCGGCGAAATCGCGATCGGCCTGCGATGCTCTATCGGATGTGAGGTCTCCGGCGACATACATGCCACTCACCAGAAGATCACCTCCTTTGTTTACGTAAGCTCGTAACTCTTTCTGCATAGGTGCAGGGATGGATTTATATTGCCATCCGATCTTTCCTGTGCCAACAGTGCTTTCTTTTTGCTTGCCGAGAATGAGGTCGACCATATCATAGTTCTTAAGCTTTACATCGCCGTTTTCCACAGCTCCGGCACTGGTAGAGACAAATCCTTTGCCTGAGGCAGCCAAGGCCTGGCCATGTATGTAGGCGAAATCAAATGTATTGCCTGCGATTACCTGTACCACCTGATTGTCAGAACCCTTTCCATGATTGTTTCCGGCACTGCGTCGGAATTCATCCTGATGGCCGGTGAAAGAGATATCTCGTATGTATGGCACGCCAAATTCTTCTCTGGAGTCAAATCCTGCGCGTCCGTTGTCATTTACCATCTTAGGTGCTGCCACTCGGGTAAAGCCATTGATTATAAGAGCCGGCTTGTCTCCATCGGGAGTCTCCCTGAAAGCAAGAGTCTCAGATGGAAAAGATTTGCCTCCGTCATTGGCAGCGATGATACGGAAAGAGTGAATAGCATGATCTTTGACTTTGACATCAAAGGTTGTTCCCTTCACTTTGCCGATTGTGTGGAACCCCATCTCTCCTTCGCGGCGTTCCTGTATGATGTATTCCGAAGGTATCGCTGTAGGCTCAAGTCTGTCGGGCGTCGCTTTCCATTTCAGCCGGAAAGTGCCTTTGGAGACACGTGTGATGGAAAAATCATGTACCGGCAATGGCTGGATCACAACTTCCCGGTCCTTGCGTTCAGCCATAAATCTGGCCATAGCCTTGTATACAGCGCGTCCTACGAGGAACCGGAACGCCGGATCAAGTCCATATTGCATGTCTCCGAAGTTCTGATGACTCATCAGTTCAATCAGAGATGTAGGAACTTCCGGCACACGGGCTTCCACGTAGCTCTTGTCCCACATAGACCGACGTGTCCAGGAAGCATCATATGTCTGGCGGATATCTCCTGTGATCTGTCGCATGAGGTAGTCGGTGAGCATACGTGAATTTATGCGGGGGGTGCCATCTTCATAGCTGGAGCCTCCTTGGGTGTAATAAATGCCAAGGGTGCCCACGGATGAATCATTGGCACGCTTTCCGGCATCGGAGTGGAGTGCCATAGCGGCATCAATTGGTATGCCGAGTCCATCTTCTTTCGGAAGCACGCGGCTGCCACCGGCAAGATAGTTTACCCATAAGGCACGTGACGTGTAGTCATCCTTGTAGTCATCTTTGCCATGATAGGGCGAGTAGACTTCTTCCGGCACGCCGGCCCAATGCAGCCAGTAGCGCGCTCCTTCAAGGAATCGAGGCAAGCCGGATGTGCGGAAAACAGGAGCGGCCCCCTTCTTTACGGGTGGAGCTTCGGGCGCTTTCATTTCGGGATCTACCGATGCATGTCCATCATCATCAGGTGTATCCTCTTCTTCTTCATCAAGGTCTTCATCTTCCGCTTCTTCCGGGGCAGTTTCAGGAGTGGAGGGATCATAATACACATCATTCCGCTTGGGGCTGCGGGCAATGTTTCCCATGCCGCCACCTATCTTGATTGCGTCGGCGGTGACAATCTTACCGGATTCTTTCCCCGACAAATTAGAGAGTGAGACTATGGGCACAACATCAGAGTATCCTTTGGCAAGGGGGAATGTGCCGAGATATATCCAGGTTCCTCCTCCCATTGTCTGATTAACAAGAAATTCCTTTGACCCGCCGGAATAGTGCACCGTGTAGCGCGCGTCGGTTGTGCTTTCGGGCAGACTTTTATAACTTATGTATATGGCGTATTCTCCATCTTCGGGGATGTCGGCATACCAGGCGGCGTTGCTTTCTTTCCCGGAGCGTATTGTGGCAGTCTGTCGGTAAGTGCCAACCTCAAAAGGGTTTTCTGTGTCTCGGAAGTCAGGCAAGTCGTAAATAAAGCCTTCATATTCTCCGTTTTCCCATTTGTTGCTGCCGTTGAGTTCTTTATAGTAAGGTTGGGAGTACAGTTCTCCGCCATCATTCAAGTCATTGTCGACTATTACCTCATGGCGGTTTGTATCCCTTTCTCTGGGCAGGAACACGTAGGCACCTGCATTTTCTATCATAGGCACTATGAAGGGCAGCATGTAACCCATGGTATATACATCTTCCATTGTGCCGAACAACATGGGCCTTTGCCAATACCATCCTCCGTTTTTATAGTAACGTCCATGCGAATGCCACATGGCAAGCTTGTCTCCAGCCATACCCTTTGATGCAATAATATCAGGATGACTTTCGCGCACGAAAGGCTCATTCTTTCTATATTGTTGCGGCAGTTTGTCGATTTTACTTATGTAATAAGTCAAAGGGCGTGATCCTACTGTGAGTGAAGGCGAGTAATTGCGCAGAGAGTCGGGCAGCGATTGCTTTACAGCCACGTGCAGATCATCTATGAACTCTTTAGTTATGGGCAGATATGTAAAATTCTCGTTAAGCTTGATCTGCACTGTGCGGTGCGCAGCATCGGCTTTCACCTGATTCACTCGTAGGCCTCCGGGATTTAGTTTTTCCGGAACCCACGACAGTACCCCATTGTTAACACGCATTGTGAGGGAGTCCGTGCTGACTACTTCAGCCGGGGCTTCCTTATGATTAGTCCATCGCTTTGTATTGGTGCGCTTTGAGGTCGAACGCTTTGCCTTGGAGGAGGCACGCTTGCCAGAGGACTTGTATTTCTTAGAAGAGGACTTGCTTTTTTTTGTACTTTTTTTCGTACTTTTTTTAGCAGAGGTTTTTTTCTTTTTAGAATTGCGGCTTTGCGACGTAGTCGCTTTTTTGCGAGTCGCACCGAGCGCCAGGGAGTCGGAATAGCCGCAGGTGAACATCAATGTTATAATGAGGAGACAGGGAAGAATACGTTTGAATATATTTGTTATGTTCATACTGTCTAATGTTGGACTGCAAAATTACTAAAAATTGGGAGGGAAGGCAAATCCTCATGCTCAAAAAAAGTTAAAGAAACGAATGCCATATCAGGATTTTTTCGTAATTTCGCAGCGAAACGGAGTGCCTTGTTTGAGCTCCATATTAATAGAGAAATTTTATTTCAAATATAATAACCTGATTATGGCAACTAAACCTTTCCATTACCAGGAGCCCTTCCCTTTGGGCTCTGACACAACAGAATACCGCCTTCTCACAAAAGATTATGTGAAGGTGGAAAATTGGAACGGACATGAGATACTCGTGGTTGATCCAGAGGCGCTTACAGTGCTTTCAAATGCAGCCACTCATGACAATGCTTTTATGCTCCGGCGAGAACATAATGAGTTAGTCGCAAAGATTCTCCATGATCCGGAGGCTTCTGAAAATGATAAATTTGTAGCGCTGACAATGCTGCGTAATGCTGAAGTGGCCGCCAAGGGTGTACTCCCGTTTTGCCAGGATACAGGCACCGCAATAGTCGCTGCCTACAAAGGTCAGCACGTGTGGACCGGTTGCAATGATGAGGAAAAGATCTCTCTTGGTGTTTACAAGACATATACAGAGAATAATCTCCGCTATTCTCAGAATGCGCCTCTTACAATGTATGATGAAGTCAACACAGGTTGCAATTTGCCGGCGCAGATCGAGATTCATGCAACGGAAGGAGATGAGTATGAGTTCCTGTTTGTCGCAAAAGGTGGCGGTTCAGCCAATAAGACATATCTTTATCAGGAGACCAAGGCTATTCTTAATCCCGCAACCCTTGTGCCTTTCCTGATAGAAAAGATGAAGAGCCTGGGCACAGCAGCTTGTCCTCCTTATCACATTGCTTTTGTGATAGGTGGCACATCGGCCGAGGCCAATCTCGCTGCGGTGAAAAAGGCTTCAGTGAAATATTACGACAATCTCCCCACCACCGGCAATGAATATGGCCGTGCATTCAGAGATGTAGAATTGGAGAAACAGCTTCTTGAGGCAGCTCAGAATCTTGGTCTCGGAGCGCAGTTCGGAGGCAAGTATTTTGCCCACGATGTGAGGGTAATACGTCTTCCCCGTCATGGTGCAAGTTGCCCTGTAGGTATGGGTGTGAGCTGTTCAGCCGATCGTAACATAAAGGCTAAGATCAACCGCGACGGACTGTGGCTTGAGAAACTCGATGAATTCCCCGCAGAACTTATTCCGGAATCAATGCGCAATGCCGGTGAAGGCGAAGTCGTGAAGATTGATCTTGACCGTCCGATGGAAGAAGTGCTTGCCGAACTTACAAAATATCCTGTATCGACTCGCCTGTCGCTCAAGGGCACAATAATCGTAGGGCGTGATATAGCTCATGCCAAGATTAAGGAACGTCTTGACGCAGGAGAGCCCATGCCTCAGTATCTGAAAGAGCATCCTATATATTACGCCGGCCCTGCCAAAAAGCCGGAGAATATGCCTTCAGGCTCTTTCGGCCCGACCACGGCCGGTCGTATGGACTCTTATGTCGACCAGTTCCAGGCCGCAGGTGGCTCGATGATTATGATAGCAAAGGGCAACCGTTCACAGCAAGTGACCGATGCCTGCCATAAGCATGGAGGCTTCTATCTCGGTTCAATCGGAGGGCCGGCGGCTGTTCTTGCCAAGAACTCTATAAAGAATGTCGAGCTTCTTGAATATCCTGAACTCGGCATGGAGGCTATCTGGAAGATTCAAGTAGAGGATTTCCCTGCCTTTATACTTGTGGATGATAAAGGCAATGATTTCTTCAAGCAAATCAAACCCCGTTGCCCCGGTTGTGCTGCAAAATAGGCATTAAGTCCGCTATGGCCGATAGCACATGATGTATTATCGGATTATATAAATATATATTAGCCGCCAGAAGAGAGAACAATTCTGGCGGCTAATATTCTTTAAGCACGGTAGCATGGGCAATTTTGCGGATATTTATCATCTCACATATCGCTTGATGATTCTGTTGATTGCTGCAATGCCTGTAATGTCTATCATCTGGTTGTGCTTATTTCGGAATTGATGGCCTTATTGCTTAGCAGAGTGAAAACAACGCATGTGATATACTGCGTGACAGATGTATATCGACATTTTACGCACAATCAGCATTGGCTATAGAGAAAGCAGCAAGGATCATGGGCATTTATGAATCCGGTGGCCTGCAAGAAAGAATGTATTGTAGAAGGCCCGGTAAATTTCATGCCAAGTTTCTTGAGATGTTTTGAGATGTTTCGGGCCGCGGATGATGGCGTGTTCTGATGATCCCGGATAATAATATGGCCTGTAAACTTACGTATATATGCTTCAAATGAGCCGTATTCGCTTTGAATATCAAGAAATATACGTGCATTAATTATGGCAGCGACAATTTTCCCTCGATGGCGTATTATGTCGGGATTCTCCATTAATGAATTTATCTTATCTGCATTATATGTGGCTACAGTCGATGCTTCCCAGTTATCGAATGCCAACCGGAATGCTGCCCGTTTGCGGAGTATGCATTTCCAAGATAAGCCGGCCTGGAAGCACTCAAGCATAAGTGCTTCGTAGAGCCGGTCATCATTCATGATGGGCTTACCCCATTCCTTATCGTGATATTCTACATATTCTTGGTCGGCCGTATTCAGCCATTGGCAACGCGTCACTTCGAAGCTCTTGACTGAACTGTCGCGCTTATCTGGAGACATCAAATCCGGCCTTACGCACAGCATCGACTACTGCATCAGCCGAATGCACACCTTCTACTGCAGCCACACCGCTGCTCAGATTTACGTCCACTGCGGTCACTCCGCTTACGTTGCTTATAGCTTTCTTTACTGTGGCTTGACAATGCGGGCAATTCATGCCTGTGATGATATAATTTTGTGTCATATCTGTATTTATAAGTTTATTGTGATGGATTCGTTTTAACAGAGCCATGATAAGCAATATTACCAGCACACCTGAACATATCAAGGAGAATATGCCTGTCGCAGCATGATGGGAGCAAGCATCTCCCTGGTGCATGGCCGAGAACCATGTCGCAGGCATAAGATAATCAATGGCAAGTCCAAAAAGCAGTGCTCCTGCCACGATTGAGAGCAGATAGATTACTGCCGCTTTTCGGCCCATCTCTTTGGATATCAGTGTAAATGATGCAAAGTTAGCCGCAGGCCCCGCCATAAGAAGAACTAATGCTGTGCCGGGAGACAGTCCCTTAAGCATCAATGACAAGGCTATGGGTATTGATCCTGTGGCGCATACATACATTGGAATAGCGACAACCAGCACAGCAAGCATGGAGAGGAGAGGACGTTGACTTAGAGACGCGAAAAAATCAGCAGGGACGTATACCGTGATGAGGGCGGCAATAATTAGTCCTGCCACAAGCCAGCCACCTATGCTCCCTACTAAATCAACAAAACCATATCGGATGGCGGCCAAGCATTTAGCTTTGAATCCTGCTATGTTCTCTTCGGCTGCCGCGTCGCATTCCATTGCTTCCGCCTGTACTTGTCTGTCGGCGAGGCCTACGGCGACTCCTCCAAACATGGCAGTGACCAGGGCCGCTATTGGGCGTATTATAGCGAATGCGGGACCAAGCAGAGACCATGTGGCCGCAATGCTGTCTACTCCGGTCTGGGGTGTAGCAACAAGGAATGAAGAGGTTGCGGCTTTAGAGGCTCCATTGCGGTGCATTGCGATCGCCGTAGGAAGCACTCCACACGAACATAATGGAAGCGGCACCCCTATGGCTGCGGCTTTTACTACGGATTTCCATCCGTTTCCCGACAAGTGGCGCGCCATCTGCCTGCGTGGTATGAAAGCATGCATGATGCCTGCAATGAGAAATCCCAAAAGAATGTATGGCGACATCTCGCCGAGCATATATATTAAAGAATTCAACAATTCCATGAGATATAATCAGTTATAAAATTTTTACATTGCAAAATTACAAAATTATTATTGCAACTTAGTGACCATTCTGCAGCAAATTCATATGATATGAGAATTTTTAACTAATTTTGTACGAACACAAAACGCCATTTACCCATATGACAAATGAAATGATCGTAGATATTTTAGAGAAGAAAGGAGTAAAGACCACGTCTAATCGCTTGCTTGTAATGCGCGAGATAATGCGCAGTAATGCTCCTTTGAGCCTGAGTGAACTTGAGCGCGGACTCGTTTCGCTTGATAAGTCGAGTATTTCACGTGTGCTTAATCTACTTGTCAAGCATCATGTATTACATGGAGTGGAGGATGGACGCGGCATCATAAAATATGAGTTGTGTCATGCTGATGAGCGGTGTTCCGTGGCAGACATGCACGCGCATTTTTATTGTGAAATATGTGGGAATGTTTACTGTTTTGAGGAGATTACTGCTCCTATAGTTGATCTCCCTGAAGGATTCAGGGTGTCATCGATTAATTATATGTTAAAGGGAATTTGTCCGGCTTGTGACGGAAATTCTGTAGGAGGCCAATAAAAATAGGATAGTGGCATTGATTTATTACTGACTTTACATGATGCGTGGTCTGCTTTACATAATTGTCTTGTTAATTATTACCAGTTGCAGTTATTCAAGTACTCAACCGAAAATCCTTGATGAGGCCCAACGTCTCATGCAGAGTGATCCATCCGCAGCTCTATCAAAGCTTAATGATGTGGATGTGTCGGAATTCGGTGATTCAGCCACAATGGCTCGCTGGGCGCTGCTTTACAGTGAGGCTATGGTGGCGAATCGTATCTCGGCACCTACAGACACTATTGTCGACATCGCTGTCGATTATTATAGACGTCATAATTTGGCAGATGATTTTCAAAAGGCTTCGCGCCTTAAGGCCTTGATTAAGTCTCATGGTGAGACTGATGTGCTTGCAACAGCTCTCTATCTTCAGAAAGAAAAGGAGTTCTATCTATATAAAGAACGAGCAAAAAGGAAGCAATTCATATTTATTAGTATTATCATACTGCTTATCGCTGCCGGATCAATAGTGTGGATGCGTCAACAGATCAAGCTTAAGTCCTTACAGAATGAAGCGTTGATGGCAGAAGCTTCACGACTCAAAATACAGATTGACGTGAGCCGGGATGATTTAGGTAGATTGGAAACCAAGCTTCACGGGCTGCTTGAAAACCGATTTTCACTCATTGATTCGCTGTGTCAGACATATTACGAATCATCAGGAACGAAGCGAGAGCAAAAGGCAATAATCGATAAGGTGATAAGCGAAATAGAATCCGTGCGTGCCGACTCTTTCTATGAAATGGAGCAGGCGGTGAACGATTGTCGCGACAACCTTCTTGTGAAGGTAAGAGACACATATTCCGATATGACAGATGATGACTATCAACTCTTGGTGTATCTTGCCTGCGGATTGTCTACACGTACTATATGCTTGCTTCTCGGCGAGTCGGTCGGGATAGTCTATAAGCGAAAGTCGAGACTTAAATTCCGATTGAAGTCAAAAGTAGCGCCCTCATTCCCCGACATAATGGATGTCTTCTGACATGAATTCTCTATAGGTCAGCTTTTTGGGGGCTGTGTTGAAATATAATACTGATTAGCAGGGTTCTATAATCCATGCGGTCAGACTAATATTTTGGATTTTCGGTGTTCATGTGAGTAATTTTGCAATACAAATCTCACTCATATGAACACTAAAATTTTTATTCCGATTCTGATCACGATTCTGGCTCTCGGCACTGTCAAGGCACAGAATCAAGAGGCTTCAGACAGTATCATCACTGAGTTACAGGAGGTAGTAGTTACAGCAAAGCAGCCTGCTACGGAACTCGTAGGCGCAACTCTTGTTTCAACTATCCCTGGCTCTAACCTCGCCGATTTGGGTAACGTTTTTGATGTACTTGCGCAATTGCCGATGATAAATGTGAATGATGATGTCGTAAGTGTAATAGGTAAAAGCAATATCGAAATTTATATTGATGGAAGACCTGCACACGACAGTCAGGAGCTGCAGCAGATTCTTTCATCCAGCCTGAAAACAGTGGAGCTGGATATGTCTCCCGGAGCGGCCTACGCGAGTAATACCGAAGCAGTGATTAGAATTACTACCAAGCGGAAGTTCGTGCAAGGTTTTTCATTTACCAACCAATTCCAGCTTCAGCGCCGCCGTAAATGGTCGGTTATGAATTATATAGATCTTAACTATCGACTCGGTAGCTGGGAAATATTTGTCAGCGGAGCAGCCAACAGCAGCAATACACTTGCAACAGGCACTACGACAAATACACTTCTGTATGACGGAAGGGAGACCGTAGTAGGCAGTAGTCAACAGAATTCGTATCTTACAGCAAATGGTGTTGTAAAAACCGGGTTTAATTATACCAGGGGGGCACAATCGTTTGGCGCATTCTATCGTTATAATCCGGAGCAGGGTGATTTCAACAATACAGGAGCAGAATGGCTTGATGATAATCCCGGAATCTATCGCGAGATTGACAGGCATATAAGAGCAAGAAGTCATCATATGTCAGTATATTATGAAAACAGATTTGCTGACAAGTATCTCATTCATTTTGACGGAGATTTTCACCATTCACCCGCTTATAACCGCGTAGCAACGATATATACGGAATCCACCATTCCAGAAGTCAATTCTACAGATGAAAGAATATCAACGCTATGGGCCGGTAAATTCTCTTTGACTCTTCCTCTATTTAGCGGTCAGCTCATTGTGGGAACACATGGCACCCACACGCATACATCGCTCAATTACCGTATGCTAAATTCACAGGTTGGCGAGTATATCCCCTCATCATTTACAGACACAAGACAGACTTCAGCAGTTTTGTTCGCATCATGGTCACGGATGTTCGGTAAGTTCTCCATTTCAGCCGGGGCGAGATACGAATATGTCGATTACGATTTCAAAGTTGACGGAAAGCGTGATGAGGCCTTAAGCCGAAACGACCTTCTGCTCACGCCTGATATTTCAATGGGTTATTCAATCAACAAGGAATCTCGTATCAGCTTTAGCTATAAGATGAAAACAGTCAAGCCACCATATTCTCAGCTTACCGGTGCTCTCAACTATGTAGGGATGCATGAAATAGAAGGCGGCAACATGGCTTTGCATGATGAAAGAATGCACGACATGCAGTTGTTGGGGTTATGGAAAGGTGTTATGATTCAAGCAAATTTTTCCCGATCGCTTGATTCTTATGCGTTTGTAAAACAGGTTTATCAGGCTAATAATCTCCAGTTGCTTATGCATCCTGTTAATATTGACGTCTCGGCTCTGAGTCTTTATCTGGCATGGAGTGGGCCTGTGGGCAGATGGACACCAAGTATTGCAGCCGGAATTTACCGCCAATGGCTTGATCTCGACGGCACCGATTATAATAAGCCCATATTTTCCTATTATTTCGACAATACATTTTCATTGCCTCGCGGATGGATGATCACGGTCAATGTCAGTGGCCGCACTCAAGGTGATATGCACACGAATCGATTCGGCACCACAGTGTTTACCATGGATACTTCTGTCGGCAAGTCTTTTTTCAATAAATCTTTTGTCGTAAATCTGTCGGCAACAGATATGTTCAACACTGCAAACAATGATTGGACTATGAATACATATGGAGTTTCGGTAGATAAACGCCAACGTTATGACCATCGAGGCATTTCGCTCAACGTTATCTATAATTTTCATCCATACAAGAGCAAATATAGAGGATCATCGGCTGCATCGGCAGAAATGCAGCGCCTTTAGTAAACGAATCTTTTCAGGCCTCCTTCTAAATACGGTAATGCTTTTTCATGCCGACAAGGCAGGGAGGAGTCGTGCTAATTAATCCCAGCCCCCAATTAATAGGCCAACCGATAGCCATATTGTTATATCTGCGTCAGCCGGCAGTTTCTTTACAAGAATGGCATATCGTGTGAAATACCATTGCTCTGATGATCCATCAGGAATATTGGCCGTTCTTACACGGATTGCCCAATTATAAGTATTCTTAATATTGTCATGGTAATACTGATTCCGATATGTGTCAATTTTCCAATTGTGGATATCGTAGTAGATAAGTAAGGTATACTCATTGAAATTGATGGCCTTATAGGCGTCTGAAAAGCCTAACGGATCAGTGGGTAGTTCAGACAATTCATTTACAATGATCTTTTTATCAGCCCATTCTTTTGTCGCTTCTATCCAATCGCTGTCACTTATATGAAAAGCTACAGTTGCAGGAAGATATGATTCTGCAATAGGCAGCAATGTCTCAGTGGGAGGTTCATCATTGTGTCGCTTACATGAGCACAGCAAGCAAAGCGCTATTAGAATGGAAGTCAGATATTTCATAAAGCGTTATTTTAATATATCCTGATAACGCTTCTATATATCTCTTTATTGTCTTTCTTATTACATTTAGCCATATAGATAGTCGGTAGTTATCGTGATTGCAATCACAATGACTACCGATTAAATTATTTATAGACTCACTTATTCAGAATATTTGGAGTGAGCCATTGATGATGGATTGTGGTTTATTTCCTTTTGCGATTCCCCTGTCGGTTTCCCTGACTTGAGTAAGGTTTGGCATCCTTGGTCAATTGCAGCTCTACTCCACCGGAGAGTTTAATTTCATATCCGCCTCTCTTAAGAGAAATTTTTACAATAGATTGTCCTGCATACTTAGCTTTGACATATTGTGATATGGCAGCAGGCACTATTGCTGTGGGTACAGCTCGGCCACGCGCGGCTTTTACTTCTTTCCAGTTGCCGTCTTCGCGAAAATCGACTTCAGCACCACTTATGAAATCAACCTCGTATTCCATGCCGCGGTGACCCATGTCTTTTTCTACTTTCCTGACCTTATCGGCAGAAAAATATTTTGATATAAAGTTGCGGGCCTCTTTAGGCAATTGTGCCTGAGTAATAGCAGTCCCAGTCTGGGCAGTAGAGCATATTGCCGCAATGGCGATAAAGGCAAGGAGTAAGATTCTTCTCATTTTTGTATTGATTTAAATGTATTGTAGATATAATTGAACTGATTGATGTATTTCCGTCCCACAGGAATCGGGAATTCCAAACCTTTTATATAGATATTCCGATTAGAGAAACAGTCGATCGCTTTCAAAGACACAATATATGAGCGATGTACTCTCAGGAACATGTCCCGGGGCAATATTTTCTCCATCTCTTTCATGGTTATCAGCGACATCACAACCGGGATACCTCGCCTTACGACTCTTACATAGTTGTCCATTGCTTCAATAAACACTATGTCTTGAAGCGCTATAATTACATTCTTATGTTCTGACTTGAGCGTGATTGTCCCACTGTGAGCGATATCAGATTTTAAGTCCAGCCACCTGTTTGCTTTCTCTATTGCTTTGGCAAACCGAGGAAAGAATATCGGCTTATGAAGAAAATCAACGGCATCAGCCTCAAATCCTTCCAGTGCATATCTGGCATAGGCCGTAGTGAAAATCAGGCAACAATTCTTAGGCAGATGACGTGCAAGCGCCATGCCGTTATATGAATTCATTTCAATGTCGAGGAATACGATGTGAGGGCAATGTTGATGGATATACTCCATGCCCGCTATAGGTGATGTAAAGCATGTGAGGCTCACATCCGGCATGCGCTGACAGTATTCCTGAAGAATACTCAGTGCTATCGGCTCATCATCGATTGCTACGCAGTTAATCATCAGTTATATCTATTGTTAGTGTTACATTATACGTGTTGTTGTCACTTTCTATTTGCAGCGAATGCCTCTCCGGATACAACAAGGCGAGACGCCGTCTGCAATTATCAATTCCCATGTGCTCGCCTGTACGCCGTGCAGGGAAGATCTGATTGGTTGTTGTCAACACGACTTTCCCATTTTTCTCATGGAGCGTAATGTGTATTTCGCTTTTTTCTATTGAAGACACACCATGTTTAAAGCAATTCTCCACAAACGTAATCAGCAACATAGGAGGTAGCATCAATTCTTCGGAGGTAACGTTAATATCCATAGAAACGGTGGTCATTTCGTTGAGCCGTAAAGACTGCAGCTCGGTATATTGACGTATATAATCTATCTCTTCAGCCAAGGTAATCGAGTCTTTCTGCGAAGATTGGTGCACATATCGCATCATTGTTATGAATCGTTCAAGGGAAATCAAGGCTTTCTTATCTTTTGTGAGGAACAATCCATATAACGAATTGAGTGTGTTGAACATGAAATGCGGTTTAATCTGAGCCTTGTAGAGCGCAATTTCTGCCTTGTCGCGCTCCTCTTCCACTTCGCGTCTGCGATTACGTTGCTTATTGACTTGAATTAATAATCCCACTGCGAAACTAAATATCTCGACAATCATGAACAAAGACCATATAGCCTGCTGATACTGCTGGATATTAGGAAATACCCTTTTTATACCCTCATCATGAATACTGGGCTTGATAGTATACAGGTCGGCTGAAGAGAGCGCAATTGTTATGGCAAATGATAATAGAATCAGACATATTGAGGCCGCTTTACGCGGTTTGTTGCAAAACATGTATGGCACCGTGATATATCTGTTGACTATGTATAACGCGTACATCCAGATTACTGCGGAAATCACAAACACCGGGAAATTGTGAAACCAGCGCTCAATAGGAAAGATTAGCGCCATGACCGGCAGTACTACCAGACAAAACGTCAGATCAATATAGCGAGATACATTTTTCATCTCTGCAAAATTAATACTTTTATATGAGATCAGCCAGGCATTGAAGATGTTATTGGCCAATAATTCTATGTGATTGGTCAATATATTCGGATAAACAGATTCGTTCATCCACTATAATCTCGTAATTTTGTAGCAAAACTATGATTGAAAATGAACGTAAGAACATTCATTGACCGCCCGATACTGGCCGGTGTGATTTCAGTATTGATATTGATCATCGGTATACTCGGTCTTACCCAGCTCCCTATAGAACAATTCCCAAATATAGCGCCCCCTACAGTGCGTGTATCGGCCACTTATACCGGTGCCAATGCAGAGACGGTACAGAAAAGTGTCATAGTGCCTCTTGAAGAGTCGCTCAATGGGGTTGAGGATATGATGTATATGACATCTACTTATTGTTCCTGCACTCTTTATTGTATTCCGATACTTACATGAGCGTATTATGCCCAGGCGCAGGATAAAATAATTCTTATTGACTCAGAATCGCTGAGACAAGCAATTTTGTCTTCATGTCGTTTGCCATTATTAAATTGTAATTCACCAATTAGTGCAGGCTTATCAAATTGCTAAATAATTGAAGATGCGGTGTTTACGGGATGCAATACTCTTATGTCGGTATTTCTTATATGCGTAAAAGTATCGAACTTTGCACAATAAAGCCCAATATTATGATATTGTCTCAACGAAATTTTATACTGATCACAATTCTAATGTTTACGTATTTGGCTTCTATGGCTAAAGATCTGTCCGGCATGATTTCAGGTAAGATTCTATCTACCGATGGTGAGCCTATTGATTACGCAATGGCTTATTTGAAAGGCACCGAATTTTCCGGATATGCCGATGACAAGGGTATATGCCACATTAAGGCTCCTGCAGGCAAATACACCATTGTATTTACGTCTGTCGGCTATGAAAAAAAGGAAATGCCTGTGGAAATTACTTCAGGAAGCAGAGTTAAAGTGATAGCAAAACTAAAGGCATCCAATGAGTTGGAAGAAGTGGTTGTAGTAGGTAATGCGTTAAGTAAAGTTCGCACATCAGCCTTTAATGCTACTGCGGTAAACACGCAGGATCTTCTTAATACCACTCGCACATTAAGCGATGCGCTGGCCAAAGCTCCAGGCATGAAAATACGAGAAAGTGGGGGAGTGGGATCGGATATGGCGGTTACCATGGACGGATTCAGTGGTAAACATGTAAAAGTGTTTATCGACGGTGTCCCTCAGGAAGGAGTAGGCGGATCTTTCGGTATAAATAACATACCGGTGAATTATGCCGACCATATAGAAGTATATCGCGGCGTGGTGCCTGTAGGGTTTGGCTCCGATGCAATAGGAGGAGTAATAAATATTGTGACTCCTGCTCGTAGACGCCAGTGGTTTCTTGATGCCTCATATTCTTTTGGATCTTTTAATACCCACAAATCATATGTGAATTTCGGGCAAACTCTTGCCAACGGGTTTAAATATGAAATTAATGCATTTCAGAATTATTCCGATAATGATTATTGGGTAGATGCTCCGGTAGAAGATTTCTCGACAGGTGCCATCAATAAAAAGAAGCTTGAGCATGTGCGCCGGTTTAACGATACGTATCACAATGAAGCGGTAGTCGCAAAATTCGGATTTGTCAATAAGCCCTGGGCCGATCGTCTTTTACTTGGCTTCACATACGCGCATATGTATAAAGATATGCAGACAGGCGTGCGCCAGGAAATAGTATATGGACAGAAACATCGCCATGGCTATTCCCTCATACCATCATTAGAGTATGGCAAGCGTAATCTTTTCATACAAGGTCTGGACGTAGCTTTTAATGCTAATTTTAATCGCGATGTTACTGTAAACGTCGACACGGCCTCAGTAAAATACAATTGGTATGGACAGACGGCGCCTCTGAACTCTCCGGGCGAACAATCTTACCAGAATACCAGAGCAAGGAACAATAATTGGTCAGCATCGTTTACTACCAATTACAGGCTGAACGACTACCACAGTTTCACCCTTAATGATGTATTCAACTCTTTCAATCGCAATAATGATGATCTTCTCACGGTGCCTGTAAGTTCTGATGAGATTTCCAAAATTACAAGTAAGAATATTTTAGGGATTTCATATCGGTATGTTCCTAATAATAAATTTAACTTGTCGGTATTCGGCAAGCAATATCACCAATATGTGTCAGGGCCTGTAGCCACATCTTCGGCGCAGGACACGTATGTGCGTGCAGCACGCAGTGTCGACTGCATAGGCTACGGTGCGGCAGGCACATGGTTCATGCCATTGGGCATGCAGTTGAAAGCATCTTATGAAAAGGCTTATCGCCTGCCCTCTATAGAGGAAATGTTCGGAGATGAAGATCTTGAGGTGGGAGACATGTCGTTGAAGCCTGAATCCAGCCATAATGTCAACATCAATCTCAGCTACAGCACGACCATTGGCAGTAGCACTATATATGCAGAGGGGGGATTCATTTATAGGGATACCCGCGATTATATTCAACGTAATACTCTGGCCCTCAGCGGAGGCAAGTCGGCTGCAACCTACGTAAACTATGGCAAAGTCGACACGAAGGGCATAAGCCTTTCCGTGCGCTATAGTTTTTCCAAATGGCTGAGCCTCGGAGCAAATTTCACGCAGATGAATGTGAGAGACAATATGCGTACGTCACAAGGAAGCACAGCGCCCAATATAGCCTATAGAGAGCGTATGCCTAATCTTCCTTACATGTTTGCAGATTCTGACATAAATTTTTATTGGCATGGTCTCGGAGCCGTGCATAATGTGTTGACTCTCACATACGATAATCAATACACGCATAGCTTCTGTTACTACGCTTCAAACATAGGCTCCAACAATGCCGATTACATGGTGCCGGATCAGTTCGCACATAACATTACTGTTTCCTATGGCATAGACAATGGCAGATACAACATTTCTTTCGAATGTAAAAATATAACCAATGCAAAGCTTTATGACAATTTCAGCCTCCAAAAGGCTGGTCGGGCTTTCTATGGCAAAGTCAGAATCTATTTTGGTAACTAAAATGATATGATACAATGAAGAAAACTACGTTTCTAAAAACACTTGGCGCTATGATTGTGCCTGCAATCGCACTCACAGCATGTTCCGAAGATGAGCCGGCACCGGATGGAGGCAGCAATATTGCCGACGGCAAATATGTGTTTGCCACTACTGTAAAAGGTTCTAATGCCACGTCTTATGTGCTCTTGACAGGAGAATCTCTTGATGAAGGCAATCTCTCCCCGGTAAACAATGGTCTTCTCAATGATGGCGCCACTCAATGGGTGTTCCATAAGAATTACCTCTATGCCCTTACGTATAATCAGGGGAATGCAGGTACTACACGAAGCTACATTCTCGGTGCCAACGGAGAAATGGAAGCTCGCGGCACAGAATATCGCATCAGTCGCTTTTCATCATATGGAGCATATGACAATGACATAATCACTATGTCAACCGGTGAAGGCCCGGATGCTTTTGCTGATTCACACGGCTATCGCCCCATGACTCTTCTCCTAACCTATCTTGATGTAGTCAATGAGACTGCCCGTAATAACCAAGTTAATGCACAGACTCCTTACAGCATGGAGAATTTCCTGGGCAATGGAGAATATGTGACTCTCGCAGGTGCAGAGCAACATGGCTCCAAGCTCTATTGCGGTGCCATACCCATGGGTCTTAGTCAATATGGTGCGGCATATGACAATGGAAAATGGATACGTCCCGGATTTGAGCATCTCGTGCATGACCAGGCGGGTGGTTCCGGCTCCGGCTCTTACAAAGCCGGCGAACTGGTGGGCACGCAGTATCCTGATGAATGCTGGGTAGCTATCTATGATAATTCTGATTTCCTGCATCCCACTCTCGCCAAAACAGATAAAATAAGCTCTCCGGCCGGACGTTTTCGTTCGCAGTATTATCAGACGGTATGGGCAGCGGAAAATGGTGACATATATGTGTTCTCACCATCTTATGCCAAGACGATGACCGATCCTAAGCAGAAGACTACACTTCCCGCAGGTGTATGTCGCATACCTGCTGGCAGCAAGAAGTTTGACGACTACTATTGCAATATCGAAGCGCAGGCCAATGGCAAATCATTCATGCGTTGCTGGCCGGCAGGCGGGAATTATTTCCTTTTGGTAATGTATGATCGTCCGCTCACTGAAGCAGGATTCGCCGGAACTGACCTGGCGATATTTGATGCCGCTTCCAAGAAACTCACATACGTAAGTGGCCTTCCTTCCGACGTATCCTCGATAGGGAAGACCGTATTTGCCCGGAATGGCTATGTATACATACCCATCAACGTGACCAACGGCTATCCTGCAATTTATCGTATTAATACAGCTACTGCGCAGGCTACAAAGGGCGTATCCATCGAGGCTGCAGACATTACCGGATTCGGCTTCATGACTCCTGGTAAATAATATCTATTTTATATGAAATTCTTTCGTAAAATACATCTATGGCTTTCCGTGCCATTCGGTGTAATCATCACCCTGGTATGCTTCTCGGGCGCCATGCTCATTTTTGAGCCCGAAATTACACGCGCGATTAAGAGTGATGTATATTATGTAGATGCATCCAAGGGCGCACCGCTCCCCATGGGAGAGCTTATGGAAACGGTAAAAGCTACATTGCCTGATTCTATATCGATCACTGGGGTGACCGTGTTCCATGACAAAGAGCGTGCCTGGCAGGTAAGTCTCTCAAAGCCTAAGAGGGCTTCACTGTTCATAGATCAGTACACAGGTAAGATCACCGGCAAATATGAGCGTCTAGGGTTCTTCTCAACTATGTTCAAGCTTCATCGCTGGCTGCTTGACGGAGCTAATCCTCATGGCGACGGGCCGAAAATAGGTAAGCTTCTTGTGGGCATATCCACTCTTATATTTATTATTGCTCTGATTACAGGCATTGTAATATGGTGGCCGCGTGCACGCCGAGGCCTGAAGCGCAGTCTTTCGATTTCTTTCAAAGACGGCTGGAGAGGCTTTTGGAAAAATCTGCACATAGCAGGAGGAATGTATGCACTCATATTTGTGCTTGCCATGGCTTTGACCGGACTGACATGGTCGTTTAGCTGGTATCGCACAGCGTTCTATGCAGTCTGTGGAGTAGAGCACACCCCTCGTAATATGACTGTTTCCAATAAGGGCAAAAATGATAGTGAGACAGATCATAGAGGTCAGAAAGAGCGTGAAGGAGGGCAACGCGAAGGTCGGCTCCACGGAGGGCGTGGAGATGCCTCCGGAGAGCATCGTGGAGGCCGGCATCGTTCGGAGTTTGGCCGATGGCAGGGAATCTATGAGCAGCTCAAGCTCCAGAATCCTGATGCGCCTCAGATTACGATTGGCAATGAAACGGCTAATGTGTCATTAGGCACTCTCGGCAACGGTCGTGCCGCCGATAAATATGAATTTAGTCGTAGAAAGGGAGAAATCACCTCTGTCACCAGATATGATGACGCTCTGCCTGCCGATAAGTTGAGAGGATGGATTTATGCTGTGCACACAGGCAGCTGGGGAGGAATGCTTACTCGCATCCTATGGCTACTCGGCGCACTACTCGGTGCTTCTCTGCCTCTTACCGGTTATTATATCTGGATAAAGCATATGGGAAAGAAAAAGCCCCGGTAAATATGCCAGAGAAAGTTGAAAGTTTGAGGTATACATAGCTTCATAATGAGAACCCGACCGTCATTCGATTATAAGAATTTCGGTCGGGTTTCTTTTGATATATAATTCGGTCATAAAAGTGTATATGGCTTTCTAATATATTGATTTGTATTCTTATGTATGCTTGTAGAAGATGAAGTCAATATGGCTTCGGGTGTTAGTGCGGCTGGCAAAATTTTTAGTTTGCCGGCTGCTTAAGTTATTCTGCCAGAGTAGAATCTCTACAGTCTCTTTGTCATATCAGTGAAAATCACTAAATTTGCGGTGACAGTCTCATATAAGCCGTCACCATCTCCTATGCTTAGAAGGCGTAGCCTGGTTATAAAAAAGGAACATTTATATGAACGATTACAGTGCTGAATCGTTAAATAAATAGAACCCAACTAAAAGTATTGAAATTATGAGCGCAAACAATTCCTCCAACATGGTTCCCGGTAAGGGACGTATTATATTTGGCGCATTCATGGTGCTTATCTATGTAGCTGTAGGTGTGCTGTGTCTGCTTGACATTTTCAATTTTGGCAACCAAGGAATTTCTCTGGCTCTTGGCATTCTGCTGATCATCTATGGCATATGGCGTGGTTATCGTCTTATAAGAGGAATGCCCTGATTGAATCTCTTTAGAATAGACTCCAATTATGAACAAGTCTTATTTTTACCCTATTGTTGCCGCCTTTTTTGTTTTGCTTGGCATAGGCCTTACATCCTGTTCCGGTAGTGGAGGAGTGACCAAGCGATATGATGAAGGCAGCACTATCATGTATGCGGACGAGGGCTGCAAAAGCTATATGGAGCAGGAAATCGATGTCTTTGAGTATCAGTATCCGAAGGCATATGTCCTATCTAAATATATGGCTGAAAATGAGGTGATCAACAGTCTTCTCGCCGACTCTTGTGACGTAGCGGTAATAAGTCGCCCGCTCACGCGCGTGCAGCTTGATTATCTCAAGCAGAAGCGTAACAAGATTGCCCGTCAGCAGGAGATTGCGGTGGATGCCGTAGCTCTTATCATCAATAAGGATAATCCGGTAGGCTCCTTGTCGGTACAGGAAATCAAAGAAATCATGTCAGGAAAGATCAGTCAGTGGTCGCAACTTGCTTGGGCTGACACCGCACGCATCAAAATTGTATTCGACCATGAAGGGTCTGCCAATGTCAATTTTATCCGCGATAAGTTTCTTTCATCCGACGGACATTTCCCGTCAGGTACATTTGCGCAAAACAGCAATGCCGATGTAATAAAAGTTGTAGAGCAAGATAAATACGCCATTGGTTTTGTCAGTGTAAGTTGGCTTGGCGAACATTTGGAACGCGTCAAGTCACAGAAAGTAGACTCCACCCGTATCCGGCAGCTGGAGAATGAAGATGAAGTGACAGCAGTAGATTTCACTGATAGAGTGAGAGTTCTGAAAGTGCGTAGAGATGACTCTCCTGTAGGGTTTGCACCATATCAGGCTTATATATATTCAGGTGAATATCCTTTGGTGCGCACCATATATATGGTGACAACATCCGGAAGCAAGTCTGTGGGACAGTCATTTTTTAGCTTTGTCACCGGATTTATCGGGCAGAAGATATTGGTTCAGACCGGTGTGCTTCCATATCATTATCATGCGCGCGTAGTAGAACTTGAATAATGCAACACAATTTTTCTGTAATGGAAGTGGCAGCCGAGCACGGCTCTTTCATTTAACTTTGATGCTACAATGCGCCACTGTTAATCAAGTAGTTATATGTAGCAGTTACGCAATGGCTGTATTAATCTCATTTTGGATAAAAGGGTTAATGGCTTTTAACTAACTATCAGTCATGCACTTTGAAAATTCCAAGCATTTTTAAATGAAAGAGCCGTGGCAGCCGAGGATAAATTTTCTATATCAGGAAAATAAACCTTGGCTTCTGCGCGTTATCTACTAAATATAACCCTCTTGAAAAAATTTAAAAACCTAAAGAATATCGCAATGAAGTTCAAATCCTTACTTGCAATCTTTCTCGCATCAGCTTCACTCTCGGCCATGGCCCAGGGATACAAAGACGGTGTGGAGTATTACAAAGCCGGGCGTATAGAGCTCGCTCAGGAACTGCTCGATAAGAATCTCAGTAATGCTGACACTGACCGGGCGGAAGCTTATTACTATCTTGGTAGCATCCAGCTTGATTATTATTACTATGATCTGAAGCGTGGCAGGACTGCCGAGGCTAATGCCGAATTGTCGGCCGCTGCCGATTATTTCCGTAAAGGTGTGCAGGCTAATGCCGATTATGCTTTCAATTATGCCGGCCTCGGGCAGATAGCTCTCATTAACAACAATACCAAGGAAGCAGAGGATAACTTCAAAAAGGTGGAGAAACTGGCCAAGAAAGATGCCGGCGCATATGCCGCCATAGCCCAGGCCTATTATAATGTGGGTCGTCTTGTGCGTGGAGATGCCTCATTCTATCAGAAGCAGATAGATAAGGCCATGGCCAGTGCCGAGAAGCTTATGTATAAGCGCATGACTTCTTCCGGAAATGCCGATTTTCAGCCAAACGATCAGGACTACTATATTCTTAAGGGCGACATAATCTTTGATACAGCTGGGGCTGACAAGAAACTTGTCGGCGACGCATGTAATGAATATGAGAGCGCCATCAAAGTAGATCCTAATGCCGCTGAAGGCTATGTGAAGTATGCTGACACTTATTTCCAGATCAAGCCGGAGATAGCTATAGCAAAACTCAGGGAACTGCTTTCCTTATCACCCAATTCCGCTCTCGGACAGCGCGAGCTGGCCGAGAAACTGTATGAGGATGGTCAAGTGGCTCAGGCTACTAAAGAATATGCCAAACTCATGAAAAATCCCAATCACTTCCAGAGTGATGAGAACCGTTATCTTCAGCTCCTCTATTTCTCCAAGGATTATCAGAACGGTTTCGATCAGTCGGCAGCAATCCTTGCGTCGGCTCCGGATAATTTCAGCGCCCGCAGTTGGAACTATGTGTTTGCGCATGAACTTGGCCGCACTGATGTGATAGATATTGCCAAGAAGCTTCTTGCCGCAGAGAAGCAGACCGATGCCAAACTCCCATATGGTGTGTATCCCATGATTGCCCGAGATCTTAATAAAGCGGGTATGAGCGATGAGGCAATCAATGTGCTTCGTCTTGGTCTCAATCATTATCCTGACAACCTGGATATGCTTAAGGAGACTGCTGCTGCTCTTGCTGCTCTCAACCGATATGCCGATGCTGCCGACATGCTGTCGCAGTATGTGACCAAGCAGAAGGAAAGTGATGTTACCGGCACTGAATACTGGACTCTGTCGCAATATGCGGTGGTGGCCGGGCAGGACGCTCAGGATGCCAATCTGCAAGGCAAATATTTTGAAATGAGTAAGGATGCCGCAGTAAAGGCTGAACCTAAACTGGCTGCGAAGTTCAAGTATCTTGTGCGCAAGCGTCTCGGCGATATTGCACAGATCAACAAGCAGGACGCTGTGGCGGCTGCTGAATACATGCAGGCTATAAAGCTCCTGGAAGATGCCAATGCAGTCAATGAAAATGCCAAGGACGCGCAGGCAATGTATCGCTTTGCCGGCATAGCTGCTTATAATAATAAGGACTATACTACTGCTGCCCAGCTTCTGTCAAAGTATCAGGCATTGAATTCTGAAGATACGCAGATTAATGATATTCTCAGCAAGATAAATAAGTAACAGGCTGTCAATATTCGGTTTATCGACACAGCTTCCCGCCTCTGATACATGCGGGAAGTTGTGTCGCTCTATTATAGTATAGACTGGAAGGTTAGTATAAAGTTTTCGCTATGATCATGGATAAGAATGTATTGATATGCGCAGCCGGGCTTGGGCTGGCGTCATTGATCGGATCAGGCATAGGCGCACTGGTGAAACATATTCCTCATAAGCTGAATGATGTGTTTCTCGGTTTTTGCGCCGGGATGATGCTTGCCGCATCATTAGTATGTCTTATTATGCCCTCTATTGAGATGCTTCCTCTCTCTCAATGCTGGCAGTCGTTGTGCGGTGTGGCCTTGGGTGTACTGCTTATTGCCCTGCTGGATCATGTCACTCCCCACCTGCACAGGTTAAGCGGGCTCGACATAGAGAAGCATCCAAATACTTCTACAACTAATCGCGTATTCCTCTTTGTACTGGCTATCGCTATGCATAAATTCCCTGAAGGACTGGCTACAGGTGTGGCTTTTGACGGAGGCGATATGAGTAATGCTTATTCATTGTCAATTGCCATAGCGCTACAGAATATTCCGGAAGGCATGGTGGTGGTCACGCCTCTCATTATGATTGGCGTGTCAGCGTTCAGAGTGCTGAACATATCCCTCTTAGTGGCATTGCTGGAAGTGCTTGGAGTATGTGTGGGGTATTGGATAGGCGATTTATCAGAAATTTTTCTTCCATCTATGCTGGGACTGGCCGGAGGAGCGATGTTATATGTGATCAGCGATGAAATGATTCCCGAAACGCATGCACACGGCTATGAGAAGCCTGCTACATATGCTCTTATTGCTGGTGTGATGCTGATGCTCTTGATTGAAAAGTTATCGATATAAATTTTGCCAAGGATATATAGAGAGCTACGCTTAGGAATAAAAAACAGGCGTAGCTCTCTACTGTTATCCGGCAATCTTGCGTCTGGCAGATATTATTTCTAAGAGTATGAGTTCAGATTAATGAGGGTGCTTAATACTTGTCCGCACCATATGCTTCAGGATATGTCGGATGCTACTCCATTTGGGGAAGATGGCAAACGGGCGTAACATATTATGGCTTATAAGAATGCACATCAACGATATTATCGCTATAATAAACAGCCAGCCATAAATTTCTTTCATCGACACTATGAGCGCTTGCATCTGTACTGTTCCATATAAATGTTCCATTTGCATAAATGCGGTTTTGGCATTGACATCAGTGATTCCTGCGCTAAGGAGTGTAGCGTTTTTATGCATGATATGCGATAATAATTCTCCAATAAGCGCAGGCCCCAACGTGGCACCCATCACAGCTCCGGTGAATCCATTGATAGTAAGCGCCTGTGGAAATACCTGAAACGGGAGTCCGCTCTGCACGATTGAGGTAAGATAGATTATGGATATTATGACAGCGGCAGCCCCTCGGTAGGAAGAGCATCTCTTTTTCTATTCCATAATCCATGAAGAAATAAAAATATGCAAGATAGAAAATAGCGAGTATAAAAGCTATTATGCTATGCTATGGAATTTACCTCTCAGAACAGTATGCCGACCTGGTATACCAGCAATGCAAGCAGATAGGCAAGCGCCGTGTTATAGGCCACAGAGAATATGCCGTATCGCCAACTTCCTGTTTCCCTGATGATGGCGGTAAGGGTCGCAAAACATGGGAAATATACCAGTACGAAAATAAGGAATGAATAGGCTATGAGTGGAGTGAACGGCGCTTTGCCGGTCGCCGGATTGACCTGAGTCAGACGTTCGGCGAGCAATGTCTCGGAGTCATCCTGACCTGTATAGAGAACACCCAAGGTGGATACCACAACCTCCTTGGCCGCACCACCGGCTATGAGGCTCACGCTCATTTTCCAGTCAAATCCAAGCGGCGCTACTGCAGGCTCTATTAAGTGGCCTACACGGCCAAGATAGCTTTGCGATTGTTGCTCCTGTCTGGCAATCATCTCGGCTTCCTCTGAAGGATATCCTCCCACAGGCTCCGTCATACGGGGGAAATAGCTTAAAGCCCATATGATCACAGACGCCACGAGGATCAGGCCACCCATTTTTTTAAGGTATTGATATGCTTTATCCCACATCCCTCGCATCGTGGCTTTGAGAGTGGGCATGCGATACGGCGGAAGCTCCATTACGAAAGGTGTCTCATCTTTCTTAAACCAGAAACGCCGCAGCAGGCGTGCAGTTATGACCGCAAGCAAAACACCTATGACGTAAAAACTCAAAAATGCAAGTGAAGCGTGTTCGGGGAAGAAACAGCCACACAGCAGCACGTATACCGGGATTCTTGCGGAGCAACTCATAAAGGGAGTGATCAGCACTGTAATAAGTCGCGATGATTTGCTCTCGATAATGCGACTGCTCATTATCGCCGGAACATTGCATCCGAATCCCATGACAAGGGGAATGAATGACTTGCCGTGAAGTCCGAGCTTATGCATCACCTTATCCATTATAAATGCCACTCGGGCCATGTATCCGCTGTCTTCAAGAAATGAAATAAAGCTATAAAGAATCAATATGTTGGGCAGAAATACGATGACTCCTCCCACGCCTCCTATCACGCCGTCGAGCAACAGATCCTTAAGAGGCCCTGGAGACATATAATCGCCTATTTGCTCTCCAAACCATGCCACACCCGCTTCGATCCAGTCCATGGGATACTGACCAAGAGTAAACGTCGCCCAAAACATGAGCAGCATCACAAAAAGGAAAATAGGGAAACCAAATAATCTATTGGTGACAAACGTATCTATGATTTTGGTAGTCTTTTCCTCCATCGCCTCTCCCGGCGTAAGTGTTTCGGCAAGAGCTCCGGCTACAAATCCATATTTCTCGGCTGCGATTACTTCAGATGCATCCTGCCCCAATGCATCCTTTATGCGCTCCTCCTCCTGATGTGCGATTTCAATCCATTTTTTGTAGTCGACAGCATGTGCGATCATGCGGCTTATCTCAGGATCGCCCTGAAGCAACTTGATGGCTATATACCTGGGAGAGAATTGAAATGCTACCGATCCGTCTGCCTTTATGGCATCGGTGAGACGACGCACGCTCTTTTCCACCACAGGGCCAAGCTGCACATGTATGTGTCTTACCTGAGGAGAACGTTGCTCATATACATCAATTACCGTATCAAGTAAATCATGTATACCTTTGCCTGCAGAGGCCACAGTAGGGACAACAGGTACGCCCAACATCGCTCCCAACTGCTTGTAATCCAAGTGCGCTCCGGAGCGTTCCAGCTCATCCATCATATTAAGATCGATGACCATGGAGCGATTCATGTCGATAAGCTCGGTTGTGAGATATAGATTGCGTTCAAGATTAGAGGCGACCGCAACATTTACAATTACATCCGGCTCTTCCTGCTTGAGATAGCGTATCACATATTCTTCTTCCGGACTGTATACAGAAAGGGAGTAGGTGCCGGGTAGATCGATGATACGCAGATGATACCCCTTGTATTTTATAGTACCCTCCTTCGCCCCGACAGTCACGCCAGCGTAATTGCCCACATGTTCATGAGCGCCGGCAGCTATATTAAAGAGGGAGGTTTTTCCACAATTCGGATTGCCTATAAGAGCTACAGTGATCTCCTTGTCATGACGAGGATGTTCCGGTAAAGAAGCTTCGGTTTCAGTATTTTCCGTCTGTATTCTTCTATCCGATTGAGTTTCGGTGAAATGATGAGACCAATCCTCTGGAGATACACATTCCACCAGTTCCCCTTCAGCTCTGCGCAGACTCACTTCATAGCCCATGAGCGAATACTTTATAGGATCTTGAAGAGGAGCTTTGAGCTTTGCCGTAACTTCTCGGCCACGCACAAAGCCCATCTCCATCACACGTTTGCGAAAAGCGCCGTGCCCTTTGATCTTGGTAATTACGGCACTCTGACCGTTCTTTAATTCAGCTAAATTCATAGTTGTTTCACTAAGTATGTGCAAAATTAAGAAAAATTCATTGAGAAATAAATGCACATCAGTAAAAATACCCAGAAAAGGGTATGCCTCAATACACGTGATATTTTTATGGATGGAATATTTTTGTTAACTTTGCATTGAAATTGATCAATCACACTCTATGGGTTTCTTTAAAAAACTTTTCTCACGTGAGAAGAAGGAGCAGCTCGACACAGGCCTTCAGAAGACAAAAGAAGGAGTGTGGGGCAAAATATCCCGTGCCGTAGCCGGTAAAAGCAAAATTGATGATGAAGTGCTCGATCGCCTTGAGGAAGCATTCATCTCAAGTGATGTGGGAGTTGACACCACACTTAAAATAATAGAACGTATACAGGAACGTGTAAGCCGGGACAAATATATGAATTCGGCTGAGTTGCGCGATCTCCTTGCTCAGGAAATAGCCGCCTTGCTTGCCGAGAATACACTCGGAGACACGAACCAGGAAGACTTCTCTGTGCCACAGGGGCAGGGGAGACCTTACGTAATTATGGTAGTGGGGGTGAACGGAGTGGGCAAAACCACCACAATAGGTAAACTCGCTTATCAATACAGGCAGGCAGGCGCCAAAGTAGTGCTCGGCGCGGCTGATACATTCCGAGCCGCCGCCATAGAGCAGCTTGAAGTGTGGGCTGAACGAGCCGGAGTGACACTGGTCAAACAGAAGATGAATTCAGATCCGGCAGCAGTGGCATTCGACACGCTTCAGCATGCCAGGGCCATAGATGCCGATGTCGTTATTATAGACACGGCAGGTCGTCTGCACAACAAGATAGGCCTGATGAACGAGCTTACTAAAATCAAGAACTCCATACGCAAATTCGTTCCCGAAGCACCTCAGGAGGTCTTGCTCGTGCTGGATGCTTCCACAGGGCAGAATGCTTATGAACAGGCCAGGCAATTCGTAAAGGCCACTGAAGTCAACGCTCTTGCTGTGACTAAGCTTGACGGGACTGCCAAGGGCGGTGTAGTGATCGGTATATCCGATCAAATGCAGATTCCGGTGAAATACATAGGTGTAGGTGAAGGAATCGACCATCTTCAGATATTTAATAGAGAAGAATTTGTAAAATCCCTATTCTCACCCGAAGACCTCAAACGATGACGCAGGGCCGCATAGACATTATCACAATGGGTTGCTCCAAGAATCTTGTGGATTCAGAGCGACTTATGAGTATGCTCGCGGCCAAGGGCTATGACATGCACCATGACAGCCATGATGTGAGCGGAGAGGTCGTAGTCGTGAACACCTGCGGATTCATAGGTGATGCCAAGCAGGAGAGTATCGACATGATATTGAACCTTATAGAGGCCAAGACTAATGGTAAGATAGGCGCTGTCTACGTAATGGGCTGTCTGAGCCAACGTTATTTGAATGAGCTTCAAGAAGAACTTGAAGAAGTAGACGGCTGGTACGGAAAATTTGACTGGGACAGAATTGTGGATTCATTACCGGATAAGACCAATACCGCAATCACTGCCAAACCGTGGGAACGCATAATTACTACCGGCCCGTCCTCCGCATTCATCAAGATTTCCGAAGGGTGTGACAGGATGTGTGCATACTGTGCGATTCCTCTTATTACAGGAAGACATCGCTCCCGCCCTGAATCAGAAATCATAGATGAAGTTAAGAATCTGGTCGCACAGGGTGTAAAGGAATTTAATGTCATCGCACAGGATCTTAGCGCATATGGCCGGGATCTTGCCGGTGGGGACTCACGGTTGGCTTCTCTGATAGATGCCATGGCCGATGTGCCGGGAGTGAGATGGATCAGACTCCACTATGCATATCCTGTGGATTTTCCCTGGGATGTACTTGAAGTGATGCGCAAGCATGAAAATGTATGCAAGTATCTTGATATCGCTCTGCAACATATTTCTACACCTGTATTGCAGGGTATGCGCAGACACATAGACCGGGAGCAGACATTGGAGCTTATAGCAAGAATACGGCGTGAAGTGCCAGGCATAGCATTGCGCACAACGCTGATGACCGGTTTCCCGGGGGAGGGCGACGCTGAATATGATGAACTCACAGAGTTTGTAAAGGCTGCTCGCTTTGAGCGCTTAGGTGTCTTTGCCTATAGCGAAGAAGAAGGCACATGGGCCGCGCGACATCTCAAGGATGAAATACCTCAGGAAATAAAAGATGAGAGGCGCGACGCCCTACTTGACATTCACGAAAGTCAAGCTCTTGAACTCAATGAGGCGTTAGTGGGACAAGAGGTGACCGTAATGATTGATAATGGTATTGATGAAGAAGTTGTAGGGCGTACCCAATGGGATAGCCCGGATGTAGATCATCTTGTACACATAGATGTGCCTGATGATATGGAGATGCCAACTCCCGGAGATTTTGTCAGAGTAAGAATCACCGATGCTCTGCCCTATGATTTATATGCCGAAATGATATGATACTGAAGCAATGACCTTTATAATTCGCCTTCCCGGACATATCGAAGCCACCCGCTATGAATGTGGGGCACCTGAAACCTTTCATCCCGGGAGGAAATATGTGGTCATAGCAGAGTTTAATAAGGCCCCTGTGCTGTATCCGGTGCTCTGTGCTACGGAATTTATTCCTACAGAAGAACAACATGCAACTGAGGCTGTAGCCTCAATATCCTCATGCAATAATGATGCGGATAAAGCCAGATATTGTGGTGGATTGCAAAGACTGATCAAGATTTTGAGCAAGAATGGAGGCAAGGTAGTCATTTCCCGCATTAAAGAGACTCATACCACGCTTGACTCATCTGCTATATTTTGGCGCCTTGCGAAAGCCTATCCTGAAGCTACCGTATATTCCTGGGATTCAGGTAAAGATGTATGGCTTGGTGCCACTCCTGAAGTGTTGCTGCAGGTAAAGAACGGGCAACTGACAACTATGTCGCTTGCCGGCACTCGCCTTGCGCATACCTCATCTCCCTGGGATGAGAAGAATATTGAAGAGCAAGCCATTGTGACACGCTTTATCTCCGACACACTTTTTGCGCTCGGCATGATGCCCGAAATAGCCGGAACAGAAGTTCTGCAAGCCGGCCCGGTGGAGCATTTATGCACCATGATAACGACTAAGATGCACTCCTTGCACTCCTTGCTTGAAGTAGCAGAGCAATTGTCGCCCACTCCTGCGGTGTCAGGATTCCCGCGCGACATGGCCTTGCACGAAATATCATCAATAGAGCAGCATCCGCGCGAGTATTATGCCGGATATTTCGGTATATTCACACCTGATGAGGCACAGCTCTTTGTCACGTTGCGATGCATGAAATTATCAGCTTCTGGGCATGCACGGATTTTTGCGGGAGGAGGCATTACTCCGCTTTCTATTCCTGAAGAAGAATGGATGGAAACAGAGAACAAGGCTTCCACTTTACTCAATCTGCTAAACTGATAGTTAAGATTAATACTAATAATAATCAAGTAATCATGAAGTTACACACCAAAGCTTTCTTCGGCGCAGCGATCCTCTCGATTGCGTTGAGCGCCCAGGCGGAAGAGCATCTTAAGAGTCTTAACAAGGCTTATATCGATGCTTCTATTTCTCCTAAGACCGATTTTTATCATCATGTGAACCGCGGATGGCAGGAAGCGCATCCTCTGACTGCACAGGATGCACGCTACGGACAGTTCAATATCCTTACCGACTCCAGCAACAACCGTGTGAAGAACATTGTTCTTGGATTGGCCGCTACCAATCCTGCCCGTGGCACTGTTGCACAGAAAGTATCTACACTCTACGAGCAGGGCATGGATTCCATACGCCGTAACGCTCTCGGCGCACAGCCTCTTCAGCCCATAATCAATAAGATTCAGAATACTAAACCGGAAGAGATGGAAGATCTCTTCCTGCTCATGCATCGTGAGTATTCCAGCCCCTTCATAGGCGCCGGCCCAATGGAGAATATGGCTAATTCCCGTGAATATGCCATGTACATTTCCGGTGCGCCTCTCGGTCTCGGTGACCGTGACTATTATCTCGCTAAGGATAAGCGCAACCGTGAAATACTTGAGGCTTACAAAAAACTCATCATCAAGCAGATGCGCAATGCCGGTTTTTCTGCCGGAGATGCAAAGCGCATATGTAAGAATGTGATAAAGTATGAAACTCTGCTAGCCGACTCTACATGGACTCGCGAACAGAGTCGCGACATCACCCGCATGTTCAACCCTCGCACCCTTGCTCAAGTAAAGCAGCTTTATCCCAATATGCCATGGGATCGTTTCTTCAAGGAGACCATGGATATAAACACACCTGATGAGTTTATTGTGACCGAGCTCAACACAGTGCTTCAGGGCAGCAACCTCTATAAGCAGCTCACTGATAGAGAGAAGAAAGACCTGTACCTGTGGCAGGTAGTGCGTGGAGCCGCACCTTATCTAAGCGATGCTTTCGGCGATGCCAATTTTGAATTCAATAAGGTAATGAGTGGTGTGGGCGAGCAGCGCCCCCGTTGGAAGCGCTCTCTTGCAGCTACAGAGTCACAGCTCGGCGAAGCTATCGGTGAACTGTATGTGCAGCGTTACTTCCCTGAAAGCTCAAAGCAATATATGCTTGAGTTGGTGGGCAATCTTCAGACAGCGCTTGGCAAGCACATCATTCACTTGCCCTGGATGAGCGATGAGACCAAGCTCCAGGCCCTCAAGAAACTCAATTCATTCACAGTCAAGATCGGCTACCCTGATAAGTGGAAAGACTATACCACTATGGATATCGATCCGGAAGCGTCCTACTATGACAACATGCACGCCGCATCCATGTGGCACAGCAAGGAGCAGCTCTCCAAGTGGGGCAAGCCTGTAGACAAGTCTGAATGGGGCATGACTCCTCAGACCATCAATGCCTACTATAATCCTATGGCAAACGAGATCGTGTTCCCCGCAGGTATCCTGCAGGCACCGTTCTTCGATCCCAACTCATCGGATGCCGAGAACTATGGCGGTATCGGTGTTGTGATAGGTCATGAAATGACACACGGATTTGATGACCAGGGCTGCAACTTCGATGCAGACGGAAATATGGTGAACTGGTGGACTCCCGAGGATGCAGCTGCATTCAAGAGTATGACTGAAGGCCTTATCGCCCAGTTTGACGAAGTAGAAGTGCTGCCCGGCGTGCATGCCAATGGCGCCTATACCCTTGGTGAGAATATCGCTGATCAGGGAGGTCTTAACGTATCTTACACAGCTTTCCTCGACTCTCAGAAGAAGAAAGGCGTGGACATCAAGTCGCAGGATGCACTTATTGACGGACTCACCCCCGAGCAGGTATTCTTCATGAATTATGCTAATCTTTGGGCTCAGAACATCCGCGATGCCGAAATTCTCAGCCTTACCACTGGAGATGTTCATTCTTTGGGAGAAAATCGTGTGAATGTAAGTCTCCGCAATCTCGCTCCCTTCTTTGAGGCATTCTCTATCACAGACGGCGACAAGATGTTCCGCCCTTCCAATGAACGCATAATCATCTGGTAATTCTTTTATTTATCGCATAAATCTTATGTGATAAAATTCATACTTAGCCGGAGCTTCGGAGATGAGATGTAGCTGTGTGACGCAGCTACGCCGCTTCCGGGGCTCCTCTAATTATAAAGCTTATATGCAACACTCTTCAAAAATAAGTTTTGGCCGATTATGGCGTAGATTCACGTCATGGGACACAGGTACCTTAATTTTTGCCTCGGCATTCCTGCTGACATTCATGGCGTTTAATGCAATGTGGTGTGCTTGGACTACATTCACCCCCTTCTCTCATCTCCCCCTATACGTGAGTTCCATACTCATGACTCTACTGCTCACACTTCCATATGTCTTATTTCACAAGCGATGGATCGAAATATTATTACTTGTATTGCTGGACTTTATGCTTGTGGCAAATCTGATGTATGCCCGTACATATTTTAATGCTATTCCTCTCACCAGCTATACAAATGCAGGCAATCTGGCTGACTTTATGCCGAGTGTATGGGCATCATTACGATGGTTTGATTTAATGTTTCCATTGATTACATGTACTGCCATATATCTTGTGTGTCGCTTCAGCAAGCGTCTGAGCATGCAGAAGCCTACGGACGTAAAAGCCTATCTTGTGGCACTTTCCATTCCTGTGCTGATAACAATTATAGCTTTCCCCACACCCGGACATTTTAAAAATACTTTCAGAGTATATCGCAATAACGCCTATGCTTATCAGAGCACGCCGGTTATGTATAGCATCTTCGGCAATCTGCTTTTTGATACTCTTGTTGCCTACGAGCATCTAACTCCTGCACAAGAGCAGGAAGTTGAACAATTCGTGAAGAATCTGCCGGGGGTGCCACATCTTTCGGGAAACATAACTCCTCCTCTTAATCTTGTCGTGATATTCTGTGAATCACTTGAGAGCTGGGCTGTCGGACTCAATTACGAGGGGCAGCAAGTTACTCCCAATCTGGATGCCATGCTCATGGACTCTACCACATATTATAATCCTTATGTGCTGTCGCAGGCCAAAGATGGACGCTCTATTGACGGGCAGCTGCTTACTCTTACCGGATTATTGCCTCTTGCACAAGGCACATATGCCACACAGTATCCAGATAACTATTATCCGTCTATCCATAAAGCCCTGCATGAAGCACATGGATCCAGAAACATATTAATGACCGGTGACAAAGAATACGCATGGAATCAGGGACATATTGCACGCAACATGGGGATGGACACAATAATCTCATTCCCTGATTTCCGACTGGAAGAGAGCTTTACCGGCCGTTCTCATATAGGGGACAGGGCTTTGATGCGTCAATGTGTGGAAAAGCTGAGGAAAGGAGATATATGGCGAGAAGGCGCACCTGCGTTTGTTCAGATTGTGACATATTCTGGCCACGGACCATTCCGCCTTCCTGAGAGCGAAAAGAAAATCAAGATCAAACCGGGCACACCTCAGATAATGGCCGATTATCTGCAGACAGCAAGATATACTGATGAGGCACTCGGATTAATAATCGCATATCTTCGCACTCGTGATGACTGGAAGAATACTATGGTTGTGATAACGGGTGACCATGAAGGTCTTGCAGCATGGAGAGAAGAATGTCTTGCCTCAGAGTTGGGACGCAAATATGTGAGCAAGGAGCAGTATGTGCCACTTATAATCTTGAACAGCCCGTTGCCCGGCCGTGGAACAAAGGTAATAGGGCAGGTGGATATCTATTCCACCATACTTCATCTTATGGGTCTTTCAAATTATTCATGGCCGGGAATCGGATGCAGCGCGTTAGACACGATTCATCCCGGAATGGCCATCTCACCTCAGTCGGAAATTGTTACTCTGCAAAATAACGTCAATGAAAATATGGCGAGACGTCTGCGTCAGGCCTCTGATATTTCTGACCGTATAATACGCTATAACCTTCTGAGCCCGAAAGTGAATGATCATAAATAACATTCCTGCCACAATTAATTTCCGTGTGTTATTGTCAGAGCAGGGCTTAGACCCTGTTCCCCAATATTTGTTAATGCCGGAGAGATGAGGTCCCTGCATTAACAAATATTGGGGAACGGGGTCTTAATCTTCGTTAGTTTGCATTTCCGCTATGTCATACAGCGACATGGCGGCTTGCGGGTCTTCCCGTCCGCTGACCTCTTTTCCTGTCGCTTTCTCGATAAGGTCGAGAAGCGATTGCTGTCGCTTGAAGAAGTAAGTGTCAAAGTCATCGGCACGTATGGCATCGACATCAATCTGATGAGAAGAGAGGCTCGCATTGAGCTGATCGGGATCGGCGGCGTGGTATCTTTCAAGACTTGAAAGATACTGAGACGGTGCATAGCCACCGATGATTCGGTTTGTTCGGGCATAGATGGGAGTCTTTTTTATAACTGAGTTACATCGAGCACGCTTGATGCCTTTCATCAAGCATCAGAATGTCGGGGTTGACATCAGCTTTTGATTTATACACACCTAATCCGGAAGCCGGGTCTTATCTTCATCAATGGATTTTTAATATATCGGCAATAGCCTGATTGTTGGAAAGTATAAAGAGTGTAATATATTGAAATTTTACAGATATATCGAATAACAAAACATAATGGCAGTAAAAAATCTGATACATGAAGATTTGGATGACTAAAGTAAAAAAATCGTAAATTTTACAAAAGAATTTTGCTTTTGGGGTTTTGACATGCCGCTGATGGTGTGTAGCTGGCTATGCGACTGATACGCGTCTAATTTTAAAAGCAATGCTCACTGTGTCTTGGAAAGTCAAGCGGGGCCGATTCTGTTTTTTTACTTAATTATGGGTATTGAATGATAGAAATGTCGACAGTAATTTTGTATATCGAAAACAGAACAAATCATATACAGATACTTTATGAAGTTAATGCCTTTAAAATCAGTATTTTTGTTTGTCGGGCTTTTGACATTCGGGCACACTTATGCTACAGAGGTGACAGAAGCAGAATACAGCGACACTGTGTCATACACCCTCAATCCGGTAGTAGTGACCGGCACAGGAATGAAGCAGCGGTTGAAGTCGACGCCTGTTCCTGTAGAGGTGATAAACGGGTCAGAACTCCGTGCCGCATCTCTCAACGATCTTCAGGAAGCACTTACCATGATGATACCTTCTCTCAGCTTCTCACCCTCAGCCATGGGTTCATATCTGCGAATGAATGGGCTTACCAACCGTCATGTGCTCATATTGGTCAATGGGAAGAAACTTACGGGTGATATCAGCGGCAATGTAGATCTTGGTCAGATTGATGTAAATCTCATTGAGCGCGTAGAGGTGTTGAATGGAGCCGCATCTACACTGTATGGCTCAGATGCCGTAGGGGGTGTAATAAATATAATAATGCGAGAGCCCGACGCAAAGCCTCAAGTAAGTACCAACACATCTCTGCGTCGCAATCGTCAGTTTGATCAATCACTTGCCATCAACCTTCCTGCCGGCAAGATAAATTCTCTTACCGGTTTCCATTACGCTCACTCCGACGGTTGGCAAAATTCACAGTTCACCAAAGATGGCAATGAGTTGATACCTACTCTCGCGCAACTGTCATTAGGTTTTACTTCTCAAAATCTGACACAGCGATTCACATACGATCCTTCCTCTGATCTGTCCCTTTACGCAGATATGGGTTATTACCACCGCATTCTTGATCGCCCTGCCGAGCAATCCGAAATTACCGGAGGCGCGAAATACAACACCATGAGCGAAAGTTGGTCATGGGGAGCAGGAGTGAAATACCGCCTTTCTGCGCTTGGGTCTCTGTCGCTTGACTACTCAGGACGCCGCTTCGGTCAATGGTACAAATACATGCTGCCCTCCGGTACTTTCAATGTAGGCGACTATAACAAAACCAAAAACCAGGTCTTTCACGACCTTGAAGCCAAGAGCATATTTAATTTCTCGGAGTCGAGCAATACAATTTTCGGTATGGCTTACCGCTATGAGCAACTTGTGCGTCCTGATGAAGACTTTGACCGTAGTCTCAATTCATTCTCGCTCTATGGCCAGCACGAACAACGCCTCTTTGATAGCCTTACATTATTGGCCGGTGCCAGATTCGACACTTATCAAAACATAGGCAGCCGCTTTACTCCTAAAGCAACCATCATGTATCACATAGGCGATTTCAATCTGCGTGCATCATATGCTATGGGCTATCGTGCTCCGGGGCTTGATGAACTGTATTACCACCTGATGAAGCCAATGGGATCACGCCATATCATAACCTTCGGTAATCCTGACCTGAAAAGTGAAACAAGCAACTACTTCGGAATAAACGCCGAATACCGGACTGACCGATTCTCTGCCTCGGTGACCGCTTACATCAATCAGGTAAGAAACATGATTACATCCTCCTCCACAAAGTTCACGGCTCTGTCAGAAGAAGAGCAGAATGCTTTGCGCGAAGAGTTTCCCGAAATTGCCGATGTAAAACTATCCACCCTTTCAGTTAAACAATATTATAACTATTCACGCGCAAAAGTAAAAGGCTTTGAGGTAAATATTATGGCCATGCCTCTCAATGGCCTCACCTTGTCAGCCAACTATACTTTCGCCTATGGCAGAGGACTTGAGGCCGATGGCAGCTGGAGCCGACTCAACCGCAGCGTCGTGCACACTGCGACTCTTACAGCCAACTATACCCGTCAATGGAATTGGTATCGCATCAACATCAATCTTAACGGGCGCGTGCAATCTAAAACTTACTATCCTGGCGATGCAGATGGCAATGCTCCCGGCTACGGCATTTGGAATCTTATCACACGGCACACATTCAGCTGTTTCCGAGGATTTACACTTACTCCAGGGTTCGGCATTGACAACATATTCAATCGCCGCGACATGCGTCCGCTTAACTGCAATTTCGCACTCTATTCTCCCGGCCGTTCATATGTAATAAGCCTGGCCGTTAACATATAAATTCATATGAAACAAACAATACTCTTAATAGCGATTGCTTTTACTGTCACATTTGGATCATGGGCGCGAAAGGGTGTGGTGGTGGCGCACTACGGCAGTAGCAACGATGAAACACGCGCCCTCACAATCGACCGTATTACAGCTGATATTCGCAACGCAGTAGGGGAGCACATCCCCGTAAAAGAGGCATATATTTCGCCCGTAGTTCGCAAGAATCTTACCGAAAAGGGACTTCATGCCATATCTCCCGAAGAGGCTATGCTCGCTTTGCGAATCGAAGGAATCGACACTCTCATTCTCCAGCCAAGTCTGATCATCGACGGAGGAGAGATGCTCGAAGTAACAAGGGCAGCCGATAAAGTGCGTCAATTCTTTGGATACTGTTTCTTTGAGTGTGTCTGATGCTGGGCACTAAAAAAGGACCAGCCAAA
>CAJTTA010000010.1 GCA_910579305.1 uncultured Muribaculaceae bacterium | reverse complement strand
CCCGGGGGCCAACACACACTCCCTCCCTCATTCCTCACAGTCACACTGCCTGCCTCAGCCCACATTCCCTAAGCTAAACATTCCCTCAGCCTCCATCAGTACTCTAAGTCCACGCAGCCCGCACTGCCACTTTCAGCATCCTGTCTGACTATATTCCGCTTGCTTGGGTCTCTGTCTAATCCCTCTGCCTCGCTCTGCATCCCGTCTGTTTCCTATCTGCTGTTGTGGCTCTCAGTTTACTCCCCGCAGCCCGTACTGCCCCCCTTGGCATCCTGCGCTGCCTCTCGCTCTATGCCTGTTTCCGTATGTCTTCGTTCAGCAATCTTCTCGCATCCAGTCTACTTCTTTCTGCGTGCTCTGTCTCCCCTCTGCCAGCACTGCCTCGCCCGGCATCCAGGTTGGCTCTATTCAGCTCTCTTGGCTCTTTGTCTGCTGTCCGTTGGCTCGGTAAGGATCTTTCTATTCCAGCGTCGGCGGATTTTCGGGTTAGTGGATTTTGCGGGTGTGTGCTGAGGCGAGTCAAGCGTGAGGGAATTGCGTCTGGCTCACCTCTATATCCGTCTGTTCTTGTGATTCAGCCTGCTGCCCGTAGTCGTGATCAGTATCTTTCTATTCCTGGGTCGGCGGATTTAGATTTTTCTATCGGGATTTGTGAATATGGGGAGAGCCTTGGGGCGTATGCATATGTCGATGGCGGCCGGGAGTATGAGTGGTTCTCCATCAAGGTGTGCGTTTCCGGGTGTGCTTCTTTCTATGCGCACTTGGGGGGTGCGGTAGGTCTCTATAAGTGGATTGCGGTGCAGTCCTCCGGCAAACATTTCCAGGCATGCTTCTACTGTGTGCAGATGATCGCCGGCCTGAAGAATAGTGACGTCGAGCATTCCGTCGGTGACAGAGGCATTGGGGGCAATACGCGCGTTATTGCCGTATTGGGCAGCGTTGGCTATGGTGAGCAGAAAGGCTTTGCGTTCGATAGTTTTTTCCGGCAGGATTATGCGGTAGTTCTCGGGTGAGTAATTCTGGTAGCTTTTCAGTGCGGCCTGCACGTATGCTATCGGTCCTCGTTTTTCACTTTCTGCGAACAGGTGGCTCACGGCTGCGTCGAATCCTACGCCCATTGTGCAGAAGAAGGGTGCATGTCCTACCATGCCGCAGTCGCAGCGCACGATATGCTCCATGGTGATTATCTCCATAGCTTTGGAGTAGTCGAGGGGAAGGCCGAGGTGTCGTGCCAGGCCGTTGCCGGATCCTGAGGGGATTATGCCGAGAGGGATGTTGCCTCCGAGCAGCCCCATTGCCACTTCGCGCACAGTGCCGTCGCCTCCCACGGCTATTACCGCGCTGATATCATTGGAGGCAGCAGCAGCTGCCATGCGTGTCGCATCGCCTGCTCCGCGGGTGTAGGCAACGGTGTATGATGGGGTTCGGTGAAAATATTCTATGATTTTCTCCTTACCTTTGGTGCCGGATATGGGGTTGACTATTACAAGTACGTTGCTTGATAAATCCATGGTGTCGTTTCATCGGCGCATAAGCCGTCTTAGGGGAGGGATGAAGCATGCAGCTATGGCGAGCATTACGCAGGTTGAGAGGAGGGGGGAGAGAGTCTCTTTGACTGTGATTGCTGTAAGGCAACAGATGGTTGCCAGTATCGAGGTGCGCGTCACGTGGCGGTTGAGTCGCAAGCCATAGCGGCAGTAGAAGACTGTGCCTGTCAGCAGGGCGTAGAGAAGATACCAAATTATATAGGCTATTCCAAGCCCGGCGAAGCCGTGATATTTGAATGCGAGGTAGCATAGCGGGACGCTGATTATGGCATCGAGAGTCTCAGTGAGTACATATATTTTTCCGTCGCCCCGGCATATTATGGTGAATGCCATGCACCAGCTTATGGCTTTGGGGATGCTTGCCAGTGCTCCCCAGGTTATGAAGGGGATGATCACCATGAAGTCGTTAGTGTAAAGCAGTTTCAGCATGCTGCCTCTGGCCATGATGAAGAGGATGAGCAGTGGGGTGAGTAGAATCATGAGGAGTACGATTTCATGATTTACATAAGTCTGCATGGCGCGTTTGTGGCGCGCAGCTGCAAGCCGGGGATAAAATTCCATGCCGATTGCGGTGAATATCAGGCCGAGATAGCGCACTATGATTGTGTCGCCGGCTTGTACGTAACCGAGGTTGTTGATGCCGTCTGTAGCATTAAGAAGGGCGGTGAATATTGTGTGCGCGAGGCTGGTGACAAAGGCTGCTATGGCCATGTATAGGCCAAGGCGTGCGAATCCCTTGCCTTTCATCCATATCTGTCGGAGTCCTATTGCCGCAGGGGGGGCTACGGTGCGCAGTCTTGCCCGGCGCATGCTTGCATACATGGCTATGGAGTATGCCACGATGCTTAGTGCCACTGATTGCGGCCCAAGGAAGTAGAACAATGGCACGGAGGCTATGAAGCCTGATACTGTGCCCCATAGATTTCCCCGGGCGAGTGCGCGCAGTTTGCCGCTGCCTTGCAGCAGGGCTTGTTCTCCTGATGTGAGGGAATTGAGGAACATTGCTATGCCGAGCATCACGAAGCCCCATACGGCCCACCAAGAGTGGAAGAACCATTGGGAAAGCAGTGGTGAAGCCCCTACAATGACTGTTGCGCCGAGCAGGCCTGCAAATGTGCTCCATTTCCTCACCACGATAGCTACTTCGGCAAGTCGCCGCTGAGAGGATTGATTCATGGCGACGTCGCGCACGGCACTTTGGCGCAGACCTACATCGGAGAGTGTGCTCACGGTGTCGATCACACTCTGATATATGCCGAAAAGCCCTATTCCTGAGGCATGAAGCCACAGAGCTACGAGCTTTATTTTTACCACCGAGCATATGATGTTCACCATTTGCAGTCCGGAGAAGAGGCTCATGGCCCGCAGCACGGATGTGGTAAGCCTGGATGAATATGACCGTTGATTGCTATGCATGGCTTTCAGAGCATCAGAGAATAAGTGTCATAGGCAGTGCCGCTGCCACCCATGGCAAATTTCTGAGACAACAGTCCACGGTTGAGGCTAAGTCCTCCATCTTCGTTGCTGGTGCCAAAATCGAAATAGGCTCTTGATGCGAAGACCTCAGTCATGAGCTTATGATAGAGGGCTGTGAGCATGTATCGGGAGCGACCCTCCGCAGTCGTGGCGGCATATTGAGAATGGGCCACGCGTCCGGTGTCGTATATCACCGTTCCTGCATGGATAGCGCCATCGGGAGCAGTGGCTGTGAATAGGCGTATCTGTGCAGGAAACCGTTGCTTGAGCAGCAGTATCTCACCAAGAGTGTGTACTGGAGATGCGTTATGTCTCTGTGACAGACATGTGGAGAGCAGATGCCAGAATCCTTCCCAGTCGTTACTTTCACCAAGGAGGTATTCATGACGCATGGCTTTGCGCACTTGCTGGCGCTTGCTCATGTCGAATTTCCATGGAGTGCGCAGGTCAGCCGTGCTTGATAGCAGCCGGCCGGTGAGTGAGAATCCTGTGCGCCACAAAGCGTATAGATCTTCCTGCGATGGGGTTGCCGCATAGATGTATGGCACGGGCTTGTAGTCTACGCGTTTCACGCAATCGTGTCTGAGATATGCAAGCCAAGACTCAAAGATATCAAGGAGCAATCCTCCGTCTACGTGTGACCGTGGGAGAATCCATCCGCCATATGTGAGGCCTGCATGGGAGCTCACAGTGTCCCCTTTTCGGCAGCAAGGCAGCAGAGCGATCGGGCGGTCGTTGCGCAATGCGATGAGAGAGCAATCCTCAAAGCGGTCGGAATGATAATCCATATATCCCCGCTCCAGCAGGAAAACGGCATTGCGGGATGTGCGGGTAAACTCATCCCATCGGGTTGCGAAGTCGGCAGTATATGGCCTTATCTCTATGATCTTATCCATGCTTCAGGATTAAGTTTCTCTCTATTGTGCCAGACTTCGAAGTGAATTATTGTGCGTCCTCCTTCTGAAGGGTCGGCTACGAGATTGCCAAGTCCCTGTCCGGATTTTACACTGTCACCTTTTTTTACTGAAGGGGAGCCGATGTTGCCATACACAGTGTAATATTCTCCATGGTTCACGATTACTACCGTGTTATATCCCGGGATAGCGAAGACTCCTGAGACTGTGCCCGGATATACGGCCTGAGCCGAGGCGCCCTTCTGCACTTCTGCGTCAATGCCGAGATTATCATACATTACTTCGGGGAGATTAGGCAGAGGATGGCGGCCGAATTTGCTCACAACATTAAATGTGCCGGCCACAGGTCTCGGCAGACTTCCCTTGGCAGCTGCAAATCCGGCCGCACTCTTGGCCGGAGTCTCCGCTTTGGGTTTCTTTGTCTCTGAGGGGCGAGGCTTTCTTCTTCGGGCATCGGCATATCGCGAGTCATCGCCGGAGGCAGCCTTGTTATTTTTCTCCTTTCGAGCCTGCTCTTTGCGGGCGGCCTCCTTGCGGGCAGCCTCTTTGGCCTCCTTAGCCTCCTTGTCCTTAGCCGCCTTATCCCTGCGAGCCTGTTCCTTGGCCTCTTTCTCGCGGGCTGTCGCTTCCCGCTCCTCAGCAGCAGCTTTTTCGGCAGCAGCCTTTTCAGCCGCCAGTCGAGCTTCTTCTGCTTTCTGCGCGGCAACACGCTCGCGTTCAGCTTTTTCGGCCGCCTCGCGGGCTTCCTGCTCCTGTCTGCGCTTTTCGGCAGCTTCCGCCTCAGCTCTTTCTGCGGCAATGAGTTGAGCTATTTTAGCATTAAGAGCGTTGGTCTCAGCCTGCTTACGGGCGAGATGCGATCGCAGAGCATCGCCGTTGGCTCTGAGCCGGGACACGGTAGAGGACTGTTCCTGTTGCTTGGCCGCGAGAGTGCGTGACGCCTGCTCTTGCTCTGAAAGAGTGGTCTGCAATGCCGCCCGACTCGTGGCAAGCTGCTTTCGATGCCCCTCGAGGCGGGCTATTTCTTGCTTTATTTCCTTTTCACGGCGCTGGCGCCAGTCGGCAAACGTTTGCAGATAGCGCATGCGCCTCAACGCCTGATAGAATGTGCGTGAAGCAAAGATGAATGTCATGGCATTGCTGCGCTTGCGGGCTACACGCATCTTGCGCACAGCCGCCACATATCTATCTCTCATATCTTTCAGGCGTCGCTCCCCTTCATCTATCGAAGAGATACATGCATTTATATTGGAATGTAGCTGCTGTTCGCGTGTGAGCAGGTTGGCTACTCTTTTGCGCTGTGCCTCCACATCCCTGTCAAGAGTCTGGAGAGTGGCCAGATTCGTGCTTACGGCCACGTCATTAGCCTTGATCTGTTCTGTGGTGAGAGAGATTTCGCGATCTATGGACTGCTGCTGTTTTCTTACTCCTGATGAAGTCTCGCGAGCAGCTGCCTTGACAGCTTTTTTTGTCTTCTTTTTTGTTTTTCTTTTTTTCGATTTTGTTTTGGCCGGAGTTGCCGGCTTGGTTGACTTGGCGGTGCTTTTGCCTGAAGCCGGCTTCTTTACGGCAGCTGAAAGAGGCATGCTTACGCCTGAAAAGTCGCCACTCATCATCGAAGTGGCTACAATTAGAATGAGTATGCGCAGATACCTCATAAGCAATCAAAGGGAATATATGTTCAATAGAATGATCAGAATGCAGAGAAAAGCTGGGAGAGGCTTACGCGTCGCCATGAAGGGTTCACTTCAGCGCGCTTGAGAGGAGAAGGGGAAGTGTCGGGAACTCCATATGAGAGAGTCCCCCGGTATTGTTTCTTCCCCGCAGTTATACTGATGTCGATATCAGTGCGGTGTTTACCGGGATACGCATACTCGTTTTGAAGCAGATAAGTCTCATCGGTAGTAAAAGCCACGGCCATAAACATTTTTCCGTCGGGATAAATCGTAAATCCATATTCCGCATCATCCCTCTGCACTTTTGGCGAAACGATAAGATTGCCTCCGGCTCCTTCGCTCACGCTGAAGAGAGTCACATTATCTCTTGCCAGAGAGGCGCTTCCTGCCAGAAAGACGCGGCCGAGCAGTAGATCCTGAAAGTCAGAGAGATTCACGCCTATTCTATTGAGCAGTCTTGCCGTGGCCAGCCGTGTGTAGCATTTGCCCCGGCGGTTGATGATGAGAGCGGAATCAGTATCAATCTCAATGCGCCCCACCTCGCCGAGCAATGGCACTCGCATGGAAATGAGCAGCAAAGAACCGCGTTCCATGTAAATCTTGACACTCGGGTCAAGCGGTAGATTCTTTACGCTAAGGGAGCCGTCGAGCGACATTTTCTGCCATGGTGTGTAAGAGTCGGCGAGAGCTGCCAGCCATTTGCCGGCCTCCTTATTACCCAAAGCCTCCAGGTTAAGACCTGCGGCTTTCAGCTCACGCGAGGCATTGTCGGGAGCTTTCACGGCCGAGCGCCCCGAGCTGCATGATGCAGCCAGAGTTAAGATGCAAAGAGAAGCGATGACAGATATAAGTTTATTCATAGAAATACGTCTTATTCTTTATTTTACGGCGCAGGAGTTCATTGCCGCTATCAAGCGGCAGGGCTTTTTTCCACATCTCCAGGGCCTTGTCGGGAGACCCGTTCATGAAGTATATGTCGCCCATATGTTCGTAGTATTCAGCCGATTCCGCCTGAGTGCCGGCTTTCTCAAGCGCGCTTTTTTCATATTCAAGCGCCTCCTTGTATTCTCCGCGGCGGAACAGAATCCATGCATACGTGTCGAGATAAGTGGCATTGTCAGGGTCGATGGCTATTGCTTCGGAGCTCATCTTCAGAGCCTTGTCGAGATCCCCCTTGTTTTCGCTGAGAAAATAGGCGTAGTTGTTGAGCGTGCCGGCATTTACCGGATTGGCCAGCAGGGAATTGTCATAAGCAAGATACGCCTTGTCGAGCTCCTTGAGCTGATAATAAGTGTCTCCTATCAGGGTGTAGACATCGCTGAGCACCGAGCGCTGACGGTCGTTAAGTCCTTTGATGTTGCGTAAAGCCAGCGTGTCGGATATTTCTGCTCCGGGGGAAAGCCTGGAGATAAGGTCATTTGCTATTTTCAGGGCAGCGTCAGGGCGCTTGTCAGAAGTATATGCCACGGCACCCAGATAAAGCAGGCCGGGATCGGATGCCATTTCCTCAGGCAGCTCCTCATAGGCTTTAGTGGCCGAGGCATATTTGCCGTCGGAGATAAGATATGTGAGCTGTTGCAGGCGATAAGTGGCATTCTCAGGATCAAGATCAATGGCAAACCCTACCTGCTCGGCTGCCTCGCCGGCGTTACCCTTGGCATAAGCGTATCGGGCCGACATGTCGAGGATCACAGGCTCATGCGGATACTGGTTGCGCAGGACGCTGAAGAGAGAATCGGCCTGCTGTGTGCTCTTTCGTGCAGCAAGAATGGGCTCCACGAAGGCAGACAGCAGCTCGGCCTTCTGTTCAAGCTCAAGATCATCCATGAGCAAAGCCTCATATACTTTCTCGGCAAACGCAGCGCTGTCGCCCGTCTCTTCATAATATTGGGCGAGAGCCATCTTTGCCGCTCCATAAGAGGGGTCGGTCTCCTCGGCTTTCTTGAGATAGAAGAGCGTGGAGTCGGGAAATCCTATGTAGCGTATCACGGTTCCTTTGAGTATATACCCGTCAGGATTGCGAGGATTGGAGCGTATGCCGGAGCCTGCCTCGGCAAGTGCCGCCACAGTATCCTGTTTCATGAGGTGAGTGAGAATCTTGCGCATCGACACCTGAGGAGACGCTCCTTCCAGCTCTTCAAACTTATTGAAATATGCGAGCGTGGAATCATATTCACCCATCTGCATGTAGTAGCCAGCAAGAGTGGGAAGCAGTTCCGTGCGATCGGGATAGAGGTCATGTATTCTTCGGGTGACCCGTGCCGCCTCCCTTGTGTGTCCCACCATAGAGCACAGATAAGCATAATACTCCCCTTCGTTGTAGTCGGCCGGGTAGGCATCCACATATTCACGCATCATCGACAGAGCCTTGTCGATAGCGGCAGTGTCCTCTTCTTGCGCAGCAGAGAGATCTCCGAGTGCCAGAGAATAGCCTGCCGAGAGATTGGAGGGATCGAGAGCGTAAGCCTTCTTGTAAAGTTCATGGCTTGCCGAGGCATCGCCGTTGATTGTCGCCTGCATGGCTGCTATGGCGAAGTGGCGGCTTTTGCGCTGTTGCTCCTCGGTGACGCCTCTCATTATTCCGGCCCCAATGAGGAGCAGAGCCGCCAGAAGCAGAGTATGTAGCTTATGATTTTTCATAATATCAGTGCGTTATTTTATGCCGGAATGGCCGAAGCCCCCCTCGCCTCTTTCGGAAGAGGGCAGCTCGTCCACGCTCTCAAGCTGCACGGAGAGGCACGCAGCAAAGACAAGCTGGGCTATGCGGTCGCCGCTATTCACCACAAATGGCTCGCTGCCAAGGTTCACGAGTATCACCCCCACCTCGCCGCGGTAGTCGGCATCGATAGTGCCGGGAGCGTTAAGCACTGTCACACCATGCTTCAGGGCGAGCCCTGAGCGAGGGCGCACCTGACACTCCATGCCTTCGGGAAGAGCCATGTACAGCCCTGTGGGCACAAGGCAACGCTCACCCGGGTTTATAACAATGCTTCTTTCGGGCAGGTATGCACGCACGTCCATGCCGGCGCTCAGAGGAGTGGCATAAGCAGGGAGCTGATTGTCACTGCGGTTGATGATGGAGATGTTCACTTTTAGAGAATATTGATTTTATTAACTTACAAAGGTAGTTATTATATAACAAAATTGCAAGTCAAAAATCTCACGGCTTCTTAATTTTGTGCATCCGTAGTGTGGAGATAAGGTGGGGAAACTGCACTGTGAGCAGGCGTGTCGACTCCATCTGCACGGCACAGTCATTGTCAAGCGAACGCCCCTCGGCATCGAGCCATGTCGCTCGGAATGCTCCGGGCACTCCCGCCGGTCTCAGAGTAGCTTTCAGCATTCCGGGCAGCCATCGGGCAGCGTTTCTTTGTGCGCCGCTCAGATATAGAAGCTTGTATCTTCCGGCTCCCGAGGGGATCATCGCACACACATATTCGCCTCCGGGCAGCAACATGGAGTCGTCGGTGCTGAAATCCGTCAGTCTCCAATAACCGGCATAGGGGTCGGATGTGGTCTTGAGTATAGTCTCAATCTCCTCCGGGTCGATCAGCAGGGGGTCTTCTCTCTCGGCGTCGAAAGCTATCGCAAGGCACACTACGTCAATCTCTCCTCCAGGCATGGCCTCAAGGCCTATTGCAGTCACGGACGGGCCGGTGAGGAACTGATAAAGAGAAGAGATGTCATCTGTGCTATTCCAGAGAGTATTGCGCCCGGCTATGCCTTCTGTGATACGCAATGTGCCGGAGCATCCAAGAGGATTCAGTTGGAGCGACAGCGCTGCCGGCGAGCCGTTGTGGAATGGAGAATTGTCAGCAATCTCAGTGACAAAGGCATGTGATTCCTCCACACCTCCGGCATTCAGCCGCCAGCTTATTGTAAAGCTCTCTCGGGCAAGCATCTCCGGATTCTCTACAGGTGTGGAGCGGACTTCGATGCGAAGAGTGTCGCCGACTTCGTTGACCATTATGAACCGCATGCCGGGTCTCTCGGACTTTCTTCGCTTGCCGGCCGCGTCGACATATGTTCCAGAGGCATTGACTCCGCCACGCCTGTTTTTTACATATGTCATCATTGTGAGCTCATTGTGAGCCGGAGCGTCAATGTTCAGGAGAGAGACGGAGGCCGGTATAGAGTCGTGTCTGAGTCGCCATTCGCTGCCAGGCGCAAAGGGGCCGAAGCCCGTTTCTCTGTCGAAATAAATAAACTCGCCTTTCATGTACATGAAGAGCGAGGCAAGAAGCAGTGACAGGATCAGGCGCCTCATAAGAACATGGAATTGACTGAGGTGAAGATGCCCACTATGGCAAAGATGAGAATTATGGAGCCGGTGATGCGGTTGATAAGCCACATGGAGCGCAGGTTGAAGTGGGCCCTGAGCTTGTTTACCCCCCATGTGATGCACCACCACCACAGTAGAGCGCCGGCAATGATGAATATGAATCCGGCCAGGTAGTGATACCACGTCATGCCGGTGTCAAGAAAATTCAGGCGGGCAAACACGCCTATTATCAGGAAGATAATGAGGGGGTTGCTTGCCGTGAAGAGAAATCCGGTTAGAATCTCGCTGTGAGGCGTGGTGTTGGCTCTATCCTCATTGTTGATACCCGGCATGGGCTTCTTGCGGAATAGGTATATGCCGAATGCCACCAGCACAAGCGAGCCTACGAGCTTGATCACATCCTGGTTCTCATTCAGAGTCCCCTCGATCAGTGTGAGGCCGAAGCATGTGATCAGCGAGTAGCACAGGTCGGACACCGCAGCCCCCACGCCGGTGTAGAATCCGGCCAGGCGTCCACGGTTAAGGGTGCGCTGGATGCAGAGAACGCCCACCGGGCCCATAGGGGCCGATATGACAATACCCACTACGAGGGCACGCAATATGGTGTAAAGCAATATCTCCACGATCGTAAGGATTATCTGTCAGCGGGTTATCATGTAACCGCCGTTTTGAGGCCATGCGTGATAACGTTGCAGGCCATACTTCACTTGCCCGGTGAGAGCAGGGCCAGAGAGGGGGGCGCCGGATCCCATGGTCACATCATAGTGAGAGCCGCACACTGGGCATACGGCGTCAAGACCGTCAGGATCAATCGCCACGCGTATGTCGGCATTACATTCCACCGGGCAGGCAAGGTCGTAGGCCAGAGGCACTATGGAGCCGGCTTCAAACGGATTCATGCCATCAATGAGCAGCACGCCACCGAAGCCTGTATATGTGGTCTCGCCATAGAAGAAATTGGATGGTTCCCCCGTCTGACGCACAAAATAGCGGAAGTCGCCATAGCCATGCACTCCATATGTGTTCCAAAGGCCGGCATTGGCCAGATTTATCTGCACGCTGAAAGCGGGAATCCTGTTGTCGTCAAGGTCTTCGCCACATGATACAAATGCCGTCATGACCGTTAAGGCCATGACGGAGAGGGTAAGTATGTTTCTGTGGACTATCAGCTTCATTGACAGTGTAGTGATTTTCCGGGTCTAATCGGCAAACGGTATGCCGGCAATAAGTTCTATCACCTTGTCGGCCACCTGCTGCAACGGGCCTTTCACCATCGGACGCAGCATCATGGGTATGTCGGCCACTATCACTGCCTGCGCCTCAGTAGTATGAGAGTCCGCTTCCTTGAGATGCAGCTCCATGATGAGCGACACGGGGAGGTCGGCAGCCTTTAGGCGCACGAGAGAGGGCGCCTCGCAGTGGTCAAGACGCAGAGTGACAGAGCCTGTAGGGCCTCCGGGCAATGTGATGCTGTCGGCAGTTATCCTCACATTCTTAAGCTGCTCAAGCTTGTCGGCGGGGATCCGGTCGGCCGGTACATTATCCCAGAGCGTGCGCAGATTCTCAGGATTGCTCAGGCGGGCATACACCATCTCCACAGGTGCATTCACAATCCCGGTCTTACTTTTGAATTCTGATGCCATCCTGCCTCCTTAAGCTTTAAGACTATCGGTATTGGGCATCCAGTTGGCAGGATCCTTGCGCCATTCGCGGAGCGTGTCAAGCTCTTCAGCCTGAATGTAATTGGTCTCAAGCGCGGCCTCCAGCATGGCCGAATAATTGGAGAGAGTGATGAGGTTCACGTTGGCATCGCGGAAGCGCTTCACCGATACGGGGAATTCATAGCTGAACATAGCGCACATGCCGAGCACTTCACATCCGGCCATGCGTATGGCTTCCACTGCCTTTAGCGAAGAGCCGCCGGTGCTCACGAGATCTTCTATGACCACTACCTTCTGAGAGGGTTTCAGATTGCCTTCGATGAGGTTTTCCAGGCCATGATCCTTGGGCGTGGAGCGCACGTATACGTAGGGAAGGCCCAGTGTGTCGGCCACAAGAGCACCCATTGCGATGGCTCCGGTAGCCACGCCTGCTATAGCCTCTACTTCAGGGAAGTTCTCAAGGATGATGCGGCTGAGTTCCACCTTGATGAAAGAGCGTATGTCGGGATATGACAGAGTCTTGCGATTGTCGGTATAGATCGGGGAATTCCATCCGGATGCCCAGGTGAAGGGATTATTGGGCTGCAGCTTGATGGCACTTATCTGAAGGAGTTTTTCAGCCAGTTGGCGGTCAGGGCTTTTCATAAATCTGAATTCGGTTAAAAAATGATTGCTATAAAGATGCTGTTTAAGCATGCAAAATTACAAAAAAATTATGATACCCCAAGTGAACACCCCGATTTTTATGGTAAATATCTTATGGCCGACAGCAATATTGCTTTGGCGATTTATGAAAAAATTCGTACTTTTGTCTCATGGAAAATTCTCCGGCCATGCAGTGGCCTCTTCTCATATCAAGCAAGCGTCTGGGCCTGGAGCGGTATCACGATCCGCGCTCTCACACTCGTTCCGACTTTCAGCGCGATTTCGACCGCATGATATTTTCATCTCCGTTCAGGCGCCTGCAGAACAAGACACAGGTATTCCCTCTGCCAGGCTCTATATTCGTGCATAACCGTCTCACCCATAGCCTGGAGGTGTCGAGCGTGGGGCGCTCCATGGCCAATGTGGTGGCCGATGGGCTGAGGGTGAAGTATGCGTCCCGCTCATGGGTCGGCATATTGCAACACCTCGGAGACATTGTGGCCACGGCATGCCTCTGTCATGATCTCGGGAATCCTCCCTTCGGGCATTCCGGCGAGAAAGCCATAGGCACATTCTTCTCCGAGCAGCGGGGGCGTGACATGAGAGGGGATCTCACCGAAGAGCAATGGGCCGACATAATCAACTTCGAGGGAAATGCCAATTCTCTGCGGGTGCTCGTGCATCAGTTCGCCGGGCGGCGTCCGGGCGGTTTTGCCATGACCTATTCCGCCCTGGCCTCGATAGTGAAATATCCCTATGCCTCCATTCATGCCGGGGCCAAAGGCAAGTTCGGTTTTTTCTCGGCCGAATTGCCCATATATCGCAAAATAGCCGCCGAGCTGGGCATTCCGGCCCTCGATGAGGGGCAGACGATATTCATGCGCCACCCGCTGGTGTATATAGTGGAGGCCGCCGACGACATCTGCTATCAGATAATGGATATAGAGGATGCACACAAACTCAAGATACTTCCGCATGACCACACAGTGGAGTTGCTCATGGCTTATGTGCCCGAAGAAAGAAAAAATCACACATGGGAGACGCTGGGGCGTGTGAGCGATCCTAATGAAAAAGTGGCTTATCTGAGGTCTACCGCAATAGGAGCGCTCACGGAGCAATGCGCCGCGGCATTCCTCGATCATGAAGATGATATATTGAGCGGACGTCTTAAGGGGTCGCTCATCGACAATATGAGGTCTATGCAGGCGCGGGAAGCATATGCAAGCTGTTCGCACACGGCATTCGATAAGATCTATTCGGCCACTGAAGTTGTTGATATAGAACTGGCAGGCCATCGCATCATCACTTACCTGCTTGGGCGTCTGCTTGAGGCCGTGCTGCATCCGGAGGAATATGCCTCCCGTCTGTTGCTGCACAAGATACCGGAGCAGTATGAGACGGACGCCCCCGACAGATATGGCAGGATACTGAGTGTGCTTGACCATGTGAGCGCCATGACCGATGTCTATGCCCTCGACCTTTTCCGAAAGCTTAACGGCCACAGCCTGCCGGCTGTGTAAGTCTCCGACACTATCTCTAAAGAAACGCGTATGAAGAAATATTTATCACTGCTGCTTCTTGTAGTCTGTGCCTTCTGGGCCGGAGCAAAGAGCTACACTCCGGCCGATGTGCCCAATGTGCATCTTGCCGACTCCAATAAATTTGTCTCCGATCCCGACAGCCTTCTCTCGGCCTCGGCCAGAGCGCAGGCCGACTCCCGGCTGCGTGCGCTTATGGATTCCACCGGTGCCGAAGTGGCGATAGTGGTATTGCCTGAGATAGACAAAGACATATTCGATTTTACTCACGAGCTGGCATCAGGCTGGGGAGTGGGGAAGAGCGACAACAGCAACGGCCTCGTGATCCTCTTCGACATAGGTGGGCGACAGGTGCGCATACACACTGGCAAAGGACTGGAGGGAGTGCTCCCCGACGCCGCATGCAATCGCATTATAAATGAAGTGATAGTTCCCTGCATGCGCACCGGCGACCTTGATGATGCCGTGGTCGACACATCCGACACTGTCTTCAATATCCTTACCGACCCCGAGGCTGCCGCCGAGATAAGATCGGATAATGAGAATGACGCGATAGACACGTCCTCTCTGCTGCGGGTCATGTGGATGCTGGCATGTCTTGTGGGGGCGGGGCTTTACGCCTGGATCATCTTCAGGCTCTTCAGGCTCCGGGGCAAGGATGACTTCGAGAAGACCAGGATATTGCGTGCGGCTATGCCTACGGTGTGGATCTTCACCGTGCTCTCGGCGCTGTTGGGATTGCCCGGCGCGTTGCTCATGCTGTGGCTGGCGCATCATTACCGCAACAGGCCGAGGCGCTGTGATGTGTGTGGCACAATTATGAAAAAGCTGCCGGAGGATGAGGATAACAGATATCTCACTCCGGCGCAGGATCTTGAAGAGAATCTCAAGTCGGTGGACTATGATGTGTGGCTTTGTCCCAAGTGTGGCGCCACCGATGTCTTCCCGTTTGAGCAGCAGTCTCCCTATAGACCATGTCCTCATTGCCATGCACGCGCCTATTCCATGCTCTACGACCGGGTGGAGGTGCAGCCCACCACCATGCGTCAGGGCCGTGGAGTCAAGGTATATGGCTGCAAGAACTGCGGCTTCCGCAACGGGCAGCCTTATACCATAGCCCGGCTCGCAGCCGGGGTGATCATAGGCGGGGGCTCAGGAGGTCGAGGCGGCGGAGGCGGCATGTCCGGCGGAAGCTGGGGCGGAGGCAGTTTCGGCGGGGGCGGCGCCTCGGGAAGCTGGTGATCAGAGCAGGGCTGTGACCCATGTGTCGCACCCTCTGAGCCCTTTCCTGCGCCAGGCATAGGCGCCGCGAAGAATCAGTTGCAGATAAGGGTCGGCAGCGGTCTCCTCAAGAACCTTGGCGCGTAAAGGCAGCGCCAGATCCATGCGCTCTTCCAGTGCATACAGGGCGGCGAGCATCATCTCCCGCCCGTGAAGAAGCCTGAGAAGCCGCACTCTGTCGGGGTGGTCGCACTCCTGGAGAACCTTTCTTACGGCCCGGATCACATCGGGATAATGCCGGGCGCGTTGCGAGTAGAGATCACCCGTCACAGAGTCGGGCTGCCGGTACATGTCGGCTACCACTTTATTCATCCATACCACATGCGGCGACCTGAGCAACAGTCGTATGCCAAGCTCCCAGTCATCCCATATGCGCAGAGAGGGATTCCATCCTCCGGCCTCCCGCAGAAATGTTGTGCTCACAGCGTAAGCCTGTGTGCTGAGCACCGAGTGGTGGAAATGATTGATTAGCGTATTTCTCCCTCGGCGGCCGTGGCAACGCATGCTTCCGTCGAGAGCATGATGCTGCACCTTCCCTGCCACGATCTGTGCCTCGGGATTCTTTGCAAAACTATCTGCAAAAGCGCGGGCCGCATCAGGCCGCATCGCATCATCGGAGTCGAAGAAATATACGTAGGGGGTATCCACAGCCTCCAGGCCGAGAGCTCTGGCGGCCGAGGCGCCAGGCATAGGCTGATTAAGCAGGGTCACCTTCAGCGATGGGTCGGCATGGGTGGCACTCCATTCGCTTATCACCTGCGGCGTGGCATCGGAGGAATTGTTGTCCACCACAATCAGGTGCAGAGGACGCAGTGACTGGGCATGAACACTCTCAAGGCACCGGCACACAAGTGATGCGCGGTTATACACGGGAATAACTATGGAGAGCAGCGCTTTCATGCAGTAAAATTAATTATTTCCCCGCAACCGGCAAAATATTTTCCTCTCGCGGGCACGGCAGTTATGAAATACGAATCAAAATTTGTAACTTTGCCATATGAAAATTCTCTTTGCAGGCGATTACTCCGGCTTTCATGCCACACTTGCGCGTGAGCTACGTGGCATGGGTCATGACTGTGTGGTGATGGGAGACGGCTCCCGATGCATGGATACGGCCAGGGATATAGATCTCTCGCGGCGTGCCGGCCTCTTCGGCTCGATAGCTTATCTGTCGGATGTATTCCGCTTATGGCCCACACTCAGGGGCTTTGACGTGGTGCAGTTGATAAATCCCAATTTCCTGCATCTCAGGCCGGGCAAGATACGCTATTTCTTCAGGGAGCTGAAGCGCAGCAACGCCCTGACGGGACTCTCTCTTGCCGGTTCCGACCCGGTGAGCGTGAAGGCATGCATGGAGGATGGAATATTCAGGTATTCGGAATTCAAGGTAGGGGAAGAGAAAACGGAGTATGTGCGTTCCACTCCCGGCATAATATATAAGTGGCTTAACGGAGGCATGGGAGATCATTGCCGGTTCATATATGAGAATGTGGATTGCGCGGTGTCGGCTCTCTATGAGTATCATGTCGCCTCGGAGCCATATCTTCATTCCACGCCGTTGAGCTATGGCGGAATACCGGTGGATCTGGCTTCATTGCCGTTCAGGGAATACAGGCCGGCGCCCGACGGCAGGCTGAATCTCCTGGTGGGGATAAAGACCGAGATGGAGCTCTTCAAGGGTACAGACCGGCTGCTTGCGGCTGCCCGCGAGGTGGAGCGGCGTCATCCTGACAAATGCAGGGTGACTGTGGCCCGTGACCTCCCCTTCTCCCAGTATGCGGGGAAACTGGAGGAAGCCGATGTGGTGCTCGACCAGCTGTATTCCTACACCCCCGCCACCAATGCCCTGCAGGCCATGGCCATGGGCAAGATAGCCGTGAGCGGAGGAGAGCCGGAATTCTATGACTTCATAGGGGAGCGCGACATGCGTCCGGTGGTGAATGTAGTGCCTGATGACAGGCTCATTTTCGAGACTCTCGAAAGACTCGTGCTTGCTCCTGCCGGAGAGCTTGCAGAGCGCAGCCGCATGGGGCGCGCATTTGTGGAGAAGCATAATTCCGCGCAGGTAGTGGCGCGCAGATTTCTGAAGGCATGGGAGGATGCGGGCCGGTAGAGCTGCAGGTGCAGTTGTGCCTGTATGGGCCCGAAGGGATGAAGCGTCTGCTTGCGGCAGAGCATCCGGAGGTCAGCGGCGTGAGCTGGCTTGTGAGCTGGCAGTTGCCCGAAGGCCCGCTTCCGGTGCCGGAAGAAATAAGAGCTCGTGATGACTTCGAAGTGATAATAAGTCATGACCGGGGGCTTTCGCGCAATCGCAATCATGCGCTCGATTATCCCGGCGATGCGCCTCTCATCCTTATAGGCGATGATGATGTGAGTTATTCGGCTGAGGCACTGAGAGAGCTTATCGCTACTTTCAGGCGTCATCCACGAGAGGATGTAGTGTGTTGCAGGTATACATGCTTTGGAGAATATACAAAGCCTTACGGGCATGGAGAAATATCTCTGGCCCGACCTCCATTCGGGTGGTATCTCACATCCTTTGAGCTGGCTATGCGCAGGAGCTGTCTTAATGGCTTGCGGTTTAATGAGAATTTAGGTCTTGGCTCTCCCAGACTTGTCGCGGGAGAGGAGACAGTGTTCCTTCACGACCTGCTTCGCCGTGGCGCCAGGGGAATTATGGCACCCATAGATATAGGCTCCCATGATCATGCCACTACCGGCGAGAGGCTGTGCACCGATCCGAGTTTCCTTTTTACTCATGGCGCGGTACTCACACACATACACCCCTGCACCTGGCCTCTGAGACTCCTTTTGCACGCCTGGCGCACGCAGATGCCTTTTCTTACATGCCTGCGTCACACCCTCTCCGGCGCATTCTATGCCTTCAGGGCCGGGATCTTTTAGCGTTTTCTTTGGGGGAGGGGCTACCTGTCGGTTGTGGCGAGAGTGAGTATGCTCATGCGCATGCCCGGGTATACTCTCTCAAGAGCTTCAGCCACAGCGCTGAGAGTCGCACCGGTCGTGCACACGTCATCTACCAGCAGCACACGTGGCGGATTATGCTGCGGGGAGGTCGATGTTATATGCTTTTTCAGCCGGAAAGTCCCCTCCACATTGGCTCTACGTAGGGAAGATGTGAGTGCAGTCTGCGTGCGATGGCGTCGGCATGCCATCACGTCTTCCACGGGAATGCCGGTGACTTCGCTTAGACCGTCTGCCAGCAGAAGACTCTGATTGTATCCGCGTCTCAGGCGCCGCATAAAGTGCAGAGGCACAGGCACCACGCAGTCGATGCCGTCAAGCATTCCGGCATCGGCAGCCACACGCCCCATCATGCGTCCGAGCCAGACGGCCAGGCGGGAATATCCACCATATTTTATAGCTTCAAGCAATTGAGCCGAAGAGGATTGCGGCCTGTAATACAGCACTCCTGCGGCATGATCCACACAGCTCACCGCCAGAAAACGCTGTGCGGTGGGATTCATGGCCACGCCGCACTGGCCTGTGAAAGGAAGCGTGGCCGCACAGTGTGGGCAAAGGTGTCTCACTCCCTTGCGGAGGACACAGCCGCAGACATGGCATGTGGATGGAAACAAGATCGATAGCATGCCTCTATAGCCGGCGTAAGGCCTCCATAGCCTTGATTATTAGCTGAGGCTCGAATCCGCGTGCATATACCGACCTCAGGAGTTTCTGCCTGTTGGCGGCATCCGATAAGTCGAGTGCGCGTGCCTTGCCGCGCACTATCTGTTCAAGCACTTCTGAGTATTCAGGTATCTCAGTGGCCTCCATAGCCACCGAGATAGCCTCGCGGCTCAATCTCTTTGAAGATAGCATCATGCGTATCTTGAGGCGCCCCCAGCCGTTGAAGCGGAGTTTGTCGCGGGCATATGCTCGTGCATAGCGCTCTTCATCAAGAAAGCGATGGTCATAGAGGTAGTCAATCACATGATCAATGTCGGCGGAAAGGGCCCCCTTGCGACGCATCTTCTCCCGCAGGTCATGCTCGCATTGCTCGCATTTGGCGCACAGGCCGCTCATTTGCAACAAGAGTTTTTCGCGTGACGGTGGAGTGGACTTACGACTGTTCATGGTGTCAGACATCAGGCTTGCGTGCTGTGAGGAAACGCTGCTTGCCGCTCATATCTCTTATCAGTTCTACGGATGTGAAGCCGAGGGAGAGCATGAGGCGTTGCAGGGCGGATGCATGCAGCGGATTGATTTCAAAATATATGCCGGCGCCTTTCTTAAGAGTCTTGACAGCATAATTGCCGAGCGCCTCATAGAAGAGGAGGGGCTCCTTGTCGGGCACAAACAGCGCGGAATGAGGTTCATATTCCAGCACATTCGGCTCCATGCCGGCCATTTCCAGGTCACCTATGTATGGCGGGTTGCTCACGATGGCATCCCATGGAGCGCCGAGCAGGCTGTCGTCACTGAGATGCAGGGCATCGGCTTTGAGGAAAGAGATTCGTGTCCTTAGCCTTTCCGCATTGTTGCGCGCCGTGTCGAGCGCCGGTTCACTTATGTCGAAAGCAGTGATGTGCGGAAACCGAAGATTGCGTGCCAATGCCACGGCGATACATCCGCTTCCGGTGCAGGCGTCAAGCACATGCATATCTTCGCGGTTGCCCAGGGCGCGGACTACGATGTCTACCAGTTCCTCCGTCTCCGGGCGGGGAATAAGCACCGAGGGATTCACCTCAATGTCAAGGCCATAGAAGCGAGCGTGGCCGAGTATGTACTGCAGGGGCTCATGCTTCATGAGCCGGTCGGCTATTTCCTGCACCTTGCGCTTTATGTAAGGCGAAAGCTCATCATCCTCATGGAGCACAATATCTACGGGGCGCCAGCCTTTGAGCTGTGCGAATATAAGGCGTATCATGGCCTCGCTTTCACCCGATCCATATATGGGCCTGAGCCTGGAGCGCAGCAGGCGTAAAGTCTCTTTCATGCCACAAAATTAGAAAAAAAGGTTTTTTGAGCAAAATTATGTTGCGTGATTGATGCGTTTATGCTATTTTTGCGTCTATGAATACTGATGAAAACGATATACTCATGATGCGGCGGGCTTTGAGACTCGCCACTCTCGGACGGGGTTTCGCTTCGCCCAATCCCATGGTGGGGGCTGTGATAACTGACGTTTCGGGCCTGATAACGGGCGAAGGCTGGCATAGGTGTTGGGGCGGGCCTCATGCCGAGGTCAATGCCGTGGCCTCGGCCCGGGCAAGAGGCGCCGACCTGAGGGAATGCACCATTTATGTTACTCTTGAGCCGTGCGCTCATTTCGGCAAGACCCCTCCCTGTGCGCGGCTGCTTGCGGAATGCGGTTTCAGGCGTGTAGTGATAGGCAGTGTCGATCCGTTTCCCAAGGTGGCAGGCAGAGGCATAGAGATACTCAGGGCTGCAGGAATTGACGTGACCTGCGGGGTGCTTGAGGATGAATGCCGCAGCCTTAACCGCCGCTTCTTTTTCGCTCATACACACCGCCGCCCCTGGGTCATGCTCAAGTGGGCGCAAAGCCTCGACGGCTTTATGGCAGGCCCGGGAAATGAACCGGTGGCATTTTCCACTCCTGTATCACAGATGTGGATGCATCGGGAGAGAGCGGCATGCGATGCCATTCTTGCGGGCACAGGCACGCTTATAGCCGATGATCCGTCGCTCACGGTGCGCCTGTGGCCGCACCGTCGGTCAGTGCCGGTGGTTATTATGGGCGCGCGGACGCCGAGGTATTGCAAGGTGCTGTGCAATCCGTTGACAATCAAGGTGGATGCGGGCTTGGGCCTGGCTGCTGCGCTTGAAGAGCTATATGTATCGCATGGCATCACCTCACTTATGGTGGAGGGGGGAGCCCACATGCTTGCGAGCTTCATGCGGGAAGACCTGTGGCAGGAAATGCGCATAGAGGTGTCGCCCATACTGCTGCATGAGGGGCTTAAAGCGCCTGAAGTGCCTATGGCAGAGTTGCATGCCTCTCCCTGCGGAGGCAATATGATCTATACCCGAAGCAATGTCAACGGGCGTTAAAAAGCCCTAAAAATCCCTTTAATCGCACTTTATCGCCCTGTGAGCACCGATATTTCGCGAAGAAATGCTAATTTTGCAGTTTGAATAGTGGGCGGGAAGCCTCCGGCGGTTACCGGCCACTTAAAAGTACAGACTCCATGATGCTACAAGATACACTCCATAAGGCCCGCATCTTCGCCATATTGCTCATAGCGCCGCTCGTGGCTCTCACAGCGTGCAACAGCAAGGATGATGAGGAAGATGCCGATACACTCCAGACCCCCGTCACAGATGTGGCTGTGAATTCTTTTTCGCTGAAGAGCAACGTGAAAGTACTGACCGGTCTCGACTCGGTGTATTTCTCCATCGACCTTAAGAAAGGAGTGATATTCAATGCCGACTCTCTTCCCAAGGGCACTGACGTGACAAAACTTGTGCCTGAGATAAAGTTCCCGCAGAATGTTACGGGCGCCAGCATAGAAATGACCGGCGGCAAAGTGCGTACCGGAGTGGTGGACTATCGCCGCACTCCGGGCGACTCCATAGATTTCTCCGGCAAAGTGGTGCTTACACTCACGTCATCGGCCGGAAACTCGCGCTCCTATGACCTGAAGGTAAACGTGCACGAGATGGATCCCGACTCCCTTTGCTGGGGCGCTACTGCAATGTCTCATCTTCCTGCCCGCATGAGTTCGCCGAGAAATCAGCGCACAGTGCAGAACGGAGACAAAGTGGTGTGCCTGATAGAGGAAGCCGATGGCTCATACACGATCGCCTCCACGCTCCATCCGGAGAACGCTGCCTGGGATCGAAAAGCGGTGAACCTGTCATTCACACCACGCATCCGCACTCTCACTGCTACTGCTACGGCTCTGTATATCCTTGATGATAAAGGAGATCTTTACACCTCTGCCGACGGACTTTCCTGGACGCCTGCAGCTTCCGGCTGGAGCGGCATACTCGGTGCATACGGATCGGAACTGCTCGGATTGCGAGACGAGTCGGGGGTCTATAGCATTGTCTCGCTGTCAGGCAATGTGCCGGCCACAACGATAGAGGGTGCCATGGCATCTTTCCCGGTGGAGGATTATTCCAACATGTATTGCTACAAGTCGAAGTGGATGAAGTCTCCGATAGCTATAATACTCGGGGGAGTCTCGGCTTCAGGCAGCGTGAGCGACTGTGTGTGGGGCTTCGACGGAGACTCCTGGGTGATTCTTTCCCAAGGACAGATACCCGCACTGAGAGGCGCGGCACTGATTCCTTACGTGTCTTATCTCCGCACAGGCTCTATCAGAGACTATAATGAATTCTCCACACTTCTTGTGGCAGGAGGCATTTCAGCCGACGGCGAGTTCAATTCATCGCTGTATCTTTCATATAACAATGGAATAAGCTTCAGCAAGGGCACCGGCCTGATGCAGATGCCTGAATACATACCCGGCATGTGGGAGGTGGACGGAATAGTCTCCTCCACGCCGCGACAGACTGAGATAACGTCTGCTGCCTGGGAAACGAAACCTGCCGCAAAGCTGCAGCCGTGGTATCGCGTGCAGGCGACTATCGATGGCTCTACCGTGAAATGGGATTGCCCGTACATATATCTCTTCGGAGGGCTTGATGAGACAGGCTTGCTGTACAACACCATATGGAGGGGCGTGATCAATCGTTTAACATTCACTCCCATAATTTGATGCCGGCCCGACACCGCTTCATATTACCGTTGATAGTGACCCTGCTCACACTGCTTCCCTCCCGGGCTCAGGCCCAGGAGGACTATCGCTTTGAGGTGGGCGGAGGCCTTGGCATGACCGGATATCTCGGTGATGCCAATACCTCTAATCTGTGGGGGCATCCGGGCTGGGACGTCACAGGATTGCTCAGGTATCTGCCCAATCCCCGGTTTGCATTCAAATCAAATATTTATGTAGGCTCCATTTCAGGGAATTCGGCCGATATGGAGAATGTATTTCCCGATGCAGCCACCTATAAATTCAAGACCACCTTCTACGAGATAGGCGAGCTTGCCGAATTTAATTTCTTCAACTACGGCATGGGAGAAAGATACCGTCGCCTCAAGCGGTGGAGCCCTTACATCACCGCCGGCCTCAGCGTGATGCTATGGACTGTGGATGGCAAGACCTCAGCCACAGTAGCGATCCCCTTCGGTGCCGGCGTGAAATTCAAGCTCTCCCGCAGGGTGAATCTCGGCATGGAATTCCTGATGAAGAAGACGCTCTCCGACAAGATAGACGGCACACAACTCTCCGACCCATATGAAATCCATCACGCATTCATGAAGAATACCGACTGGATCTCCACTCTCTCCTTCACTATATCCTACGAATTCTCTGAGCGCTGCCGCGCCTGTAACTATAAGGAATGACTATGAATCTGCAAGCACCGGGCATGAAAGAGCTTAAGCCACAGCTCGACCGTCTCGACCTGAGCCGGTTGCCGCGTCATGTAGCCATGATAATGGATGGCAACGGCCGTTGGGCGCAAGCCCGTGGCCTTGACCGTTCGGCCGGCCACTATGAGGGGGTGAAGAGTGTGCGTCTGGCCACGGAGCTCTCTTCCGATCTCGGCATAGATTTCCTCACTCTTTACGCATTCTCTACCGAGAACTGGAATCGCCCGCAGCAGGAAGTGGACGTACTCATGCATCTTATAGGCATGGCCATTCAGCAGGAGACTCCCGACCTGGTGAAGAATAATGTGCATCTCCGCCTTATAGGCGACCTGGAGCGGATGCCTGAAGAGGCCTGGAACCGGCTCCATGCCTGCGAGGTGGCCACGGCCGAATGTACCGGCCTTACCCTCACGCTCGCACTCTCTTACTCCGGACGCAGGGAGCTGACGCGCGCTGCATCCGAGATAGCTCGTGCCGTGGCAGAGGGAAGTCTAAGCCTTTCAGATATTTCTGAAGAGACTCTGGCCAGGCATCTCCACACTCAAGGCATGCCCGATCCCGATCTGCTCATACGCACCGGCGGCGAGGAACGTATCTCCAATTATCTGCTCTGGCAGGCAGCCTACTCCGAACTATATTTCACTCCTACCCTGTGGCCTGATTTCGATAAATCGGCCTATCTGGAGGCCCTTATAAACTATCAAGGTCGCGAAAGGCGCTTCGGCAAGACCGGCGACCAAGTAAAATCATCTCATCTCTGACTCCATCTCTCTCTACGCTCTGACCCCTTATCCACGATATGAAGCCATCTCTTAAGATATTTCTCGCTGCGATAGCATTGCTGCTCGGCATAATTCCCGGCCGTGCTCTTGAACCTGTTGAGGCTCAGGATACCATATATAACCCCAATGTGGTGTATACTCTCATGCCCAAGAGCTATGAGATAGCCGGCATAAAAGTGTCAGGCCTTCCGGCGGGTTCCGAAGATGATTATGTGATAGGCTACACTTCTCTGTCGATAGGCGACAAGGTGGAGGTGCCGGGCACGGCGATAACCAATGCCGTGAAGAGGCTCTACAGGCAGGGCCTCTATTCAAGCGTGCAGATAAAGGCCGAGAAAATAGTGGGCGACAAGGTGTGGCTTGAGATATGCCTCAAGACGCAGCCGCGTCTTTCCTCTCTTGAATTCCGCGGGGCAAAGGGGGGGGAGATCAAAGACCTGAAGGAAAGGCTGAATATGCCTGACGGTTATCAGCTCACACCCAACGGTGTGGCCCGTGCAAAGCAGATTGTGGAGAAATATTACGCAGCCAAAGGCTTCAAGAATGCCGTGGTCAAGGTAATCCAGCAGCCGGATCTCAGCAAGGAGAATCAGGTGATACTGATATTCGATGTAAACAGGGCCAACAAAATGAAGGTGCACAAGATTTATGTCGAAGGCAATGAAGTACTCTCCGATGGCGCAGTGAAGCGTGCCATGAAGAAGACTAATGAGAACGGCAATCTTCTCAATCTTTTCAAGCAGAAGAAATTCGTGGAGCAGGATTACGCCGACGACCTCCTCCGCATCATACAGAAATACAATGAGTTGGGCTATCGCGATGCGCGTATTGTATCCGATACGGTCACTTCTTATTCCGACAATCGTGTGGACGTGCACATAAAGGTGGAGGAAGGCCCCAGGTATTATATATCCGGCATCAACTGGGTGGGCAATACGGTCTATCCCACAGAGGTGCTCCAGGAGCTTCTCGGCATTTATCCGGGAGAAGTATATAATCAGAAGCGGCTCATCAAGCGCACGCAGGAGGATGATGACGCTGTGGCCAACCTATATATGGATAATGGCTATCTTTTCTTCCAGCTCATACCCATAGAGGAGAATATACATGGCGACTCCATAGCTCTCCAGATGCGTGTGCTTGAAGGCCCTCAGGCCCGTATAAACAATGTGATAATCAATGGTAATGACCGCTTGTATGAGAAGGTGATACGCCGCGAGCTGCGAGTGCGCCCGGGCGAGCTCTTCAATAAGACCGACCTGATACGTTCGGCGCGCGAGATAGCGCAGAGCGGCCACTTCAATCCGGAGACGATAGCTCCCGTGCCTCAGCCTAACGAGAATGACGGCACGGTGGACATTCTCTTCAACCTTGAGTCGAAGGCCAATGACCAGATTGAGTTCTCGGCCGGATGGGGCCAGACAGGCATAACGGGCAAGCTTGCCCTGAAGTTTACTAACTTCTCGATCAAGAATCTCTTCCATCCGTCCACATACAGGGGTCTGATTCCTCAGGGTGAGGGCCAGACGTTTACAATCTCTGCTCAGACAAATGCCAAGTACTATCAGAGCTACTCCATATCCTTCCTTGATCCATGGTTTGGAGGCAAACGTCCCAATTCGCTCAGTGTGAGTGCGTATTACTCACGCCAGACAGGCGTCAACTCCTCTTACTACAACGACAACTTTGGCAACGTGCTCACCAACCCGATGTGGGGCACCTCATATGGCTTTGGCTCCAACGCATGGGATTATTCCTACCAGAATGCCTATGACCCCAATAAGATCCTGCAGATGGCTGCCGTGACGGTGGGCTTCGGCAAGCGTCTGTCGTGGCCTGATGACTACTTCACGTTCAATGCCGACCTCACGTATCAGTGGTATTACCTGAAAAACTGGGATTACCTCTATTACATGAACAACGGCACCTCCAATTCGCTCACACTCGGCCTGACTCTGGCTCGCTCATCGATAGACAATCCGCTCTATACCCGTCGCGGATCGACATTCTCTCTGGGCCTCCAGATCACTCCTCCCTGGAGCCTCTTCCGCGACAAGAACTGGGCCGGACTCTATGAGCAGGCTACGGAGCAGAACTCTTCGGCCGCGAAGAAGGAGATGTATCGCTGGATTGAATACTGGAAGCTCAAGTTCAAGGCGCGCACTTACACACCGCTCACCGATCCTGACGGACAATGGACGCTCGTGCTCATGTCGCGTGCCGATTTCGGATTGCTCGGGTCTTACAACAAGTATTTACGCACCCCCTTTGAGACATTCTATGTGGGTGGCGACGGCATGACAGGCGGATATACCTATGCGCAGGAGACCGTGGGCATGCGCGGCTATGAGAACGGACAGTTCACCCCCTGGGGTAAGGAGGGCTACGCTTATGGCCGATTCACCTTCGAGCTGCATTTCCCGCTGATGCTTCAGCCCTCCACCACGATATATGCCATAGCCTTTGCCGAGGCGGGCAATGCCTGGACTTCCGTGAAGGATTTCTCTCCCTTCGATCTCAAGCGTTCGGCCGGTGCGGGTCTGCGCATATATCTGCCCATGGTAGGATTCCTGGGTATAGACTGGGCCTATGGCTTCGACTATGTGTATGGCCAGAAGGGGGGCAGTCATTTCCACTTCATCCTCGGTCAGGAATTCTGATGTAATGACCCTGACCGGCATGAAGAGAAGAAATAAGTTTGACTGGCTATAAACTTTCACCCGTCTGAAATTGTCTTATCTTCAACATCAAACCAATAATTGCAATGAAGAAAACACTCTTACCTCTCATAATCCTGCTTGGAGCAGTCCTGGGCGCTTCGGCTCAGAAATTCGCTCTCATAGACATGGATTACATCCTGCGTAATGTGCCGGCCTATGAGATGGCCAATGAGCAACTGAATCAGGTGTCTCTCCGCTGGGAAAAGGAGGTGACGGAACTAAGCAAGGAAGCCGAGACTCTATATAGGAATTATCAGAGCGAGCGCGTGTTCCTCACCGATGACCAGAAGAAGAAGCGCGAGGAGGAAATCGTGGCTAAGGAGAAGGAAGTGACCGATCTCAAATACAAGTATTTCGGGCCTGAGGGCGAGCTCTTCAAGAAGCGCCAGTCGCTCATCAAGCCCATACAGGAAGAAGTGTACAACGCGGTGAAGAAAGTGGCGGAAGAGAAAGGATATCAGGTGATATTCGACCGTGCCTCATCTGCCGGCATAATCTTTGCAAGTCCGAGAATAGATGTGAGCAATGAAGTGCTCGCCAAGCTCGGATATTCCAAGTAAGGCGAAATTCATCACTCTGTTGCTATCTCTCTTTAATGGATATCTAATATAACAACTAATACAATACCACTTACAATGATTAAGAAAATCTTGCTCTCACTGGCTTTGGCTCTCCCTATGCTGGCCGCTGCCCAGAATGTGAAAATCGGACTCGTCGACGTGCAGACTATCATTCAGGATCTGCCTGCATTCAAAGCTGCCCAGGCTGACGTAGATGCCAAGGCAAAGAAGTATGATGAAGAGTACCAAAAGCTGATGAAGGAGGCGCAGACCAAGCTTGAAGAGTTGCAGAATCTTCCTGCCGACACTCCGCAGCCCGTGAAAGACCGTCGCATGCAGGAGCTGCAGACTTATGACCAGAAGCTGGCCGAGTTCCAGCAGATGGCTCAGCAGGATCTCAGCAAGGCCCAGCAGGAGGCTTTGGCTCCTGTCTATCAGCAGGTGCAGACTGCAATCCAGTCAATAGGCAAGGAGAACGGCTTCACTGTTATTCAGGAAAAAGGTGCCGTGCTGTATTTCTCTTCTCCTGCCGAAGACATCACTCCTCTGGTGCGCGCGCGCCTCGGCCTCAAGTGATAAATAAAAGATCTAAATACTTGTCAAGCATGTGCGCCAGGACTTTCAGGCCTCGGCGCACATGCCGCTCGTATAGGTTGTGACGATATGAATCCCATAGGTGTCTTCGACTCAGGTTACGGGGGGCTTACTATTCTCAAGGCCCTGCGGCATCTTCTCCCGCAATATGATTATGTCTATCTGGGAGATAATGCCCGTGCTCCTTATGGCACACGTTCATTCCAGGTAGTGACGGAGTTTACGCGGCAGGCTGTAGACTGTCTCTTCGGACTCGGATGCCCGTTGGTGATTCTTGCCTGTAACACAGCCTCGGCCAAGGCCTTGCGATCCATTCAGCAGAAAGTGCTCCCCTTCACGGCCGATCCCTCACGGCGTGTGCTCGGAGTGATACGCCCCACGGTGGAGGCCCTTCCGGCCGTGAGCACTACAGGTCATGTGGGTGTGCTTGCCACTCCGGGCACCGTGGCCTCGCATTCTTACCAGATGGAAGTGGCGAAGCTCGCTCCTGAAATGAGTGTCACGGAAGTGGCGGCCCCCATGTGGGTGCCTCTTGTGGAAAACCGTGAAAGCCATGAGGCCGGAGCCGATTATTTTGTGAAGAAATATCTCGATATGCTTATCAGTGCCGATCCGCTTATCGACACCATAGTGCTCGGATGCACCCACTATCCCATACTCATCGACAAGATCCGCAAGTATGCCCCCGCATCGTGCCGCATTCTCTCCCAGGGAGAGCTGGTGGCCCGCAGTCTTGCCGACTATATGCGGCGGCATCCGGAGATGCATTCGCGCATCGGCCGGACAGGCTCCTGCCGATTCTTTTCTACAGAAAATCCTGACAAATTTGATTCTCTCGCCGGCCTGTTTCTCGGTCAGGAAGTGGAATCAGCTCATATTGAATTATAATCTCTAATCTATACTCGATGAATACATTCACCCTGCGTCATTTCCTCCTCCTCATTCTCTTGCCTCTTCTAAGTGTCTTGCCATCTTGCAGCGATGATGACGACCCTGTGGTCATCACTGCCGACATGGGACAGACACCGCTGCAATATTCTGCCGACGGAGTATGGACTGATGTCGCATCCAATAACTCATTTGCCCTGCAGTATCTTCAGTTTAATCATGAAGGAGAGATAGGCCCGTGGGGTCTTGTGTGGAGAGGTTTCACCCCTGCACGCTGGGCAGGACTTGACTATTCCACCGTGACCGACTGGCTGAACAATAGTTTCCAGGTTCCCTCCCGAGGCGGCAAGGCAGGAGTGGGCACTCCCTACATAGTGGCATTCTGGGACACTCAGGAAAATGAGTCAACCCCTGCCTCCGACCGCACATGCCGCATCACATATGCCAAGGACGCTACCTCTGCGCCCCTCCCATTCTCACCGAAGAATGTATACGTGCAGCTCACCTGCTATGCTTATTACACAATAAAAGATGGCAATGCGTTCAGCCGTCCCTTTGCAGAGGGAGACTGGTTCCGCCTCACAGCTCACGGCGTGCATGCCGATGACACAGAATCGACGGCTGAGATTTATCTCGCTGACTATCGTGGCGAGTCGCCCGAGCTGCTCGATGCGTGGACAAGCATGGATCTCTCTTCCCTGGGCAGTGTGAAAGAATTATACTTTACTCTCGACTCAAGCGATACCGGCCAGTGGGGCATGAACACCCCTTCCTACTTTGCCATCGACCGCCTGAGCGTGGCTGCCATTTTACCGGAAGATTAATTGCTGCTGACATGACACTTTCCATCGAAAAAATCAAGCAGGCATACGAAGCCTCCGGGGATGCCGTGACCGCTATCGAGGCTTATGGTCAACTACTTGTCACTGCCGGCGACGACCCTGCGCTGAGCGAGGGTATTCTCGTGGAGCGGGGCATGCTGCACTGGCGTGCCGGCCACCGGGCCGAGGCCATCAATGACTACAACGCTGCCATACGACTGAATCCTCATTCGCAGGCAGTGCAGCTGCGAGAATCGGCTTATGCCATTCTTGATTTCTACAACAAAGATCTCTATAATCCCTGATTGCGGGATGTATGAAGGCATATCGTAGAAAACATCTCTGCTGCAAAAAAATTGAGGTAAATAAGGCATAAATGCCAAAAAAGTATTACCTTTGCAGCGGAAAAGGCCCTGATGGCGGAATCGGTAGACGCGTCGGTCTCAAACACCGATGGAGCAATCCGTGCCGGTTCGACCCCGGCTCAGGGTACTTAAAAGGCTGTTAGTCGTTTTGATTAACAGCCTTTTTTGTTTAAACACTCTCTTAGAGAATGTCGGAATTAAAAACATCCGCTTTCTCCGCGATAAAATCATTAAAATTCAGACAATCTTTCACTCAGATATATTTCCGGAGGGATAGCCGGCATTGATCAGCCTTATAACGGATATGGCTTCGGAGGTTATTCCCCCGGCTGTCAGATAATCCAGATAACAGTCAATATCTACAGGGCCTATTGCCGGCAAGTGAGTCTCGGCATAATCTTTTGCCTTCGCAAGAATCTTCCTGAAGATCTTTCCTCTCAAGCGTGCCGGCTTTAGCATCAGCATGTGGCCCGCCGGGAATTCATGTCTCTGTTCATGTGGCAGATCCAGAGAGGAGACATAAGAGCCGGCAATCTTCATATAATCCATATAATCAGCGTGCGAGAGCAGGTCTTTGAGAATGGCTTTATCTCTCGATAGAGGATCCAGCGGAGTGAAAACGGCTGTCACATAGCTTCTCCCTATTCTCTTCCCTCGATGTTCAAGCCTCACGAGCCATCCCAGGTGATGGATCGTGAGCCGGAGTGTGGCAGGATTGACAGATATATCTCTTCTCATAGAAATTTCCATCAGTTCCGACGGGCGGAAACAAAATGTGCTATTCTTTACCCTCCGCGGAATAGCATGTGAAATAAAAAAGGTGTGAGGGCTTATAGTGTCTTATCCTCAGTTCAGGCTCTCGCATTGCCTATTCCACAGATAGAGACAGCATCCCCACACCGATTGTGCTATAAGATCCATGCCTCCCTGAGGCATGATTATAAGCAACCGATGCAGACGCCATTGTCAATCATCTTTGTGGAATATCAAATTTGCGAGATCTGAACTAAAAAGCTGATTCCAATAACACCTTCATAAGAAAATTACAGAACTTGCATAGCCAACTCCATGGCTTGAAGCAAATCCTGTGCAAAATTACGAAAAAAAGAGCGATAGCGCGCAGCTTTCATTCATGTTTTTAGCAATGTCACAGGGATTTCTGCTTCGGAGTAGCAACAACATGAAGGAGATTGCGTTATATTCATATGGAAACTTCAGAACCTGTGATTGAATCCCACCCCTGGCCTCCGTTCATTCCTCCCGGGGCACGTGTGCTGATTATGGGCACTTTCCCTCCCGGAGCGCATCGCTGGAGCATGGATTTCTATTATCCCAACCGCACCAACGACTTCTGGCCCATGATGGCCCATATCTTTCTCGGTGACAGGCGTGCTCTCTATAATCCCGATGGCAAGACGTTCTGTCTCGATGCAATAAAACAGCTTCTTTGTGACAGGTGCATAGCCTTGAATGACACCGGCCGGAAGGTGAGGCGACTGAAAGGCAATGCGTCGGACAAATACCTGGAGATTCTCGAGCCGGTGCCGCTCCACTCGCTCCTGGACAGGATGCCCGATTGCCGCTCCGTGGCCACCACAGGGGAGAAAGCGGCCTCGGTCATTGCGGCTATCACAGGCACCCCCATGCCGCGCATGGGTGAGATGCTTACGTCATCAGATGGCCTTGAGATATGGCGCATGCCCTCCACAAGCCGGGCATATCCTTTGGCTCTTGAGAAGAAGGCCGCATACTATGCCGAAATGTTCAGGCATATAGGCATACTGTGATAACGCCATAAGTCTGTATCGCCGCCAGAGTGTAATATTTCCATGATATTTCGGGCGTGAAGCTTTGAAGAGTCGTGAAATTTCACTACTTTTGCATCTCATTAATCTCTATAGTCAAGCTGCAGATAAAAACTGTTGAGTCTTGCCGCTTGTTATTACAGTTAACTGATATTATATTCTTTATTTTATTATCTAATTATTATCACACTCACTCCCCGTGCGACAGCGGCGCGAGGCTGCCACATACACGAGGAGACATTTAGCAATCACATCATTTTTCTGTTATGGAAGAAGAAAAGAAACCCAAGCGCCCACGCATCGGAGGTGTCGCTCCCGCCACAACTAAACCGGAAAGCACTGAAGGTCATTATGAAAAAGTAAGTTACGGGGAGCAGAACTCCTATGGCCAGCCCCACTCTTATGGCCAGCAGCGTCCCTATCAGCCCCGCCCCTACGGCCAGCAGGGCTATCAGCAGCGCCCCTACCAGCAGCGCCCTTACCAGCAGCGTCCCTATCAGCCCCGCCCCTATGGCCAGCAGCGTCCCGCCGGCGATGGAGAGGGACAGGAACAGGGTTATCAGCCCCGCCAGCAGCGCCCCTACCAGCAGCGTCCCTACGGCCAGCAGGGCGGCTATCAGCAGCGCCAACCCCGCCCCTACGGCCAGCAGCGTCCTTACGGCCAGCAGAATAACAATTACCGTCCCCGCTACAACAAGTATCAGCAGGGCGAAGACAACCATGCAGAGGGCCAGGAGAATCAGGAACAGGGCTATCAGCCCCGCCAGCAGCGCCCCTATGGCCAGCAGGGCTATCAGCCGCGTCAGCAGCGTCCCTACGGCCAGCAGGGCGGCTATCAGCAGCGTCAGCCCCGTCCCTACGGCCAGCAGCGTCCCTATGGAGCCAAGAATCAGTATGGCCGTCCCGGACAGAAATTCCCGCATAATCCCGGCAAGCAGTTTGTGCCCCGTCCCAAGCAGATAGACTACGTGCTTGATGATATCGATCCTAACGAACCGATACGTCTCAACAAGTTCATGGCCAACGCAGGCGTATGCTCACGCCGTGAGGCCGATGAGCATATCGCAGCCGGAGAAGTGAAGGTCAACGGAGAGGTTGTGACCGAACTCGGCACCAAGATCACCGGAGCAGATGTAGTGGAATTCAACGAGAAAGTCGTAACTCCCGAGCGCAAATGCTACGTGCTTCTCAACAAGCCAAAAGACTGCGTGACCACAAGCGATGATCCCAATGGCCGCACCACTGTGCTCGACCTTGTGAAGAATGCCTGTCGCGAGCGTATCTATCCTGTGGGACGCCTTGACCGCAACACCACCGGTATGCTCCTGCTCACCAACGACGGGGATCTTGCCTCCAAGCTCACGCATCCCTCATTTGTGAAGAAAAAAATCTACCATGTGTGGACAGACAAGGATATTACCGAAGAAGACATGCAGCGCATAGCCGACGGCATAGAGCTTGAAGACGGAGAAATACATGCCGATGCCATAAGCTATGTGACCGACACCGACCGCAATCAGGCCGGCATAGAGATACACTCCGGCCGCAACCGCATCGTGCGTCGCATCTTTGAGCATCTCGGCTATCGCGTCACGAAGCTCGACCGCGTGTACTTCGCCGGTCTCACCAAGAAGAATCTGCCCCGCGGACGCTGGCGCTATCTCACTCAGGAAGAAGTGGACTATCTGCGTAAAGGCAGTTTTGAATAAATAAGAAGCCCCCACAACACTTTTGTTATGAAAGATATAAGACGCTCACGCGTGAAGCAGCTCCTCTGCGGGGAAATCACCCCGGAGCAGCAGACAGTAGATGTGAAAGGATGGGTGCGCACCCGCCGCGGCAACAAGAACGTGCAGTTTGTGGCGCTCAACGACGGCTCATCCATCAAAAACATACAGATAGTATTCCCGCTCGACACCTTCTCCGAGGAGGCACTTAAGCCCATCACCACCGGTGCATCCATACATGTGCAGGGAGCGCTGGTACCCTCGCAGGGAAAAGGCCAGAGTGTGGAGATTCTTGCCGAAGAGCTGGAAGTATACGGCGCTGCCGACCCTGCCGAATATCCGCTGCAGAAGAAAGGCCACACTCTCGAGTTCCTTCGCGAGAAGGCTCATCTGCGCCCCCGCACCAACACTTTCGGTGCAGTGTTGCGCATACGCCACGCTCTTGCCTTTGCCATCCATAAATTCTTCAACGACAAGGGCTTCTACTATTTTCACACTCCTCTCATCACGGCTTCCGACTGTGAAGGCGCGGGTGCCATGTTCCAGGTGACCACACTGCCTGTGAAGGACGCTCCCCGCACAGAGGATGGCGAGATCGACTATTCCCGTGACTTCTTTGGAAAGATGGCCGCCCTCACCGTCTCCGGACAGCTTGAAGGAGAGCTTGGCGCGACAGCTCTGGGCAATATCTACACGTTTGGCCCCACCTTCCGCGCAGAGAACTCCAATACGCCGCGCCACCTCTGTGAATTCTGGATGATAGAACCCGAAATGGCTTTCTATGATATCCGTGACAATATGGATCTCGCCGAGGAATTCATAAAATACTGCATCAACTACGCACTTGAGAATTGTGCCGATGACATAGCATTCCTTTCCGAGATGTATGACAAGGAGCTGGTGGATCGTCTGCGCCACGTGGCCGGAGAGGAATTCGTGCGCCTATCCTATACGGAGGGTATAGAAATTCTTGAGAAGAGTGGCCGTAAATTTGAATTCCCGGTGAAATGGGGCATCGACCTTGCCAGCGAGCATGAGCGATATCTCGTGGAGACACACTTCCGCAAGCCTGTGATTCTCACCGATTATCCCAAGGAAATCAAAGCCTTCTACATGAAGCTTAACCCCGACGGCCGCACCGTGCGCGCCATGGATGTGCTTTTCCCGAAAATCGGAGAAATCATAGGCGGAAGCGAGCGCGAGGAAAGCTACGATAAGCTCATACAGGCCATAGAGGAGCGTCACATTCCCATGAAGGACATGTGGTGGTATCTCGACACCCGCCGTTTCGGCACAGTCCCTCACTCCGGCTTCGGGCTTGGCTTCGAGAGACTCGTGCTCTTCGTGACCGGCATGCAGAACATACGCGACGTGATACCGTTCCCCCGCTTCCCGGGCAACTGCGAGTTCTAACGGATATAGCCTTCAACAGCTATGGAAAATACTTCGCTTCCCTCCTCATATGCAGCAGCAATAGCCGAGCTTGAGGCTATAGTGAGGAAAATGCAGGCCGATGACTGCGACATAGACAATCTTGCGGCCTATACAGCCCGCTCACTTCAGCTTCTCAAGCTGTGTAAGGAGAGGCTGCTACATACCGATAAGGAGCTCAAGAAGCTTCTTGAAGAATTATAAGACAACAGCCTGCGTAGGGCATCGGCCATGTTCTAGCCCGATGCCCTACGCTTTATCATAAACAATACTCTGATATTATGAATATCCCTTCATTACCCGACTGGGCCTATGGCATGAACTGTGCCGTGACCGTGTGCGACGCCGACTGCAAGATAATCTACATGAACGAGAAATCGCGTCTCACCTTTGCCCGCCACGGCGACATCATAGGCCACAATCTGCTCGACTATCATCCTGCCCGTGCCATAGAGATTATAAAGCAATTGCTCGCAACGGGCGGCACCAACTGCTACACGATAGAAAAAGGCCCGGTGAAAAAAATGATTTATCAGACGGCCTGGAAGCAGGAAGGCCGCGTGGCGGGACTCGTGGAAATATCCATGGAGATTCCTCATGATATGCCTCACTACGTGCGCTCCTGAATTTCGGTAATGATTCCCGTGATACGGGTAGCGGCCCCCTCGTGAAAAGGTGCTAACTTTGCGACATTACAAAGAATCATTACCTATGGATAATAAAGACGTCAGCAAGCCTCTCACAGAAGTGAAGGGCAAAGAGTTCGGAGGAGAGCGGGCGCTCTTCGCCACACATTTTCTATCGCTTGAGGATTGCGTGTTTCATGCCGGAGAATCGGCCCTGAAATGCTGCTCGCACATCGATGCGACACGATGCCTCTTTGAAGGAAAGTATCCCTACTGGCACGTAGACGGTTTCAATGTGCGCGACTGCAGGTTTGCGCCCGGAGCGCGTGCCGCCCTGTGGTATTCCCGCAATCTGGAGATGGAGAATACTATTGTGGATGCACCCAAGATGTTCAGAGAGATGGATAATATGAGCTTGGCTCACGTGAGAATACCCGATGCTCAGGAGACCCTCTGGAGTTGTCGCGGCATACGCCTCAGAGATGTGGAGGTGGATAATGCCGACTACATATTCATGCGCTGTTCAGATATTGACATAGACGGCTACAGGCAGAAGGGAAACTACTCCTTCCAGTATTGCCGTGATGTCGTGATACGCAATGCGCATATCGACTCAAAAGATGCTTTCTGGGAGACCGACAATGTCACAGTGTATGACTCCGTGATAAATGGCGAGTATCTGGGCTGGCACTCGCGGAACCTGCGTCTTGTGCGCTGTCGTATCAACGGCACGCAGCCTCTGTGCTATTGTGAGAATCTCATAATGGAGGACTGCGAGATGGGCGATGGCTGCGACCTTTCATTTGAGGATTCCGCCCTGCAGGCCGTGGTAAGAAGCGGCATTGTATCAGTGAAGAATCCGCGCACAGGCAGCATCCGTGCTCTTACAATAGGCGAGACCATCATCGATAAGAATCTCCTCTCTCCCGGCGATTGTAAAATAGAAACAGAGATTTAGATTATGTCTGACATCACTCCCGGTATCCTCTTCGACACCGATGTGTGCCGGAGGGGATCCGGTTCCTATAAGTGGGACTCGGCCTCCGATACCGGGGTCATCCCCCTCTGGGTGGCCGACATGGATTTCCGCACCGCCCCCTGCATCATACAGGCTCTCAGAGAGAGGGTGGAGCATGGCATATTCGGCTATACTCTGGTGGGGGAGGACTACTACAAGGCCCTCACCCGATGGTTTGCCACAAGACATGACTGGCACATCGACCCGGGTATGGTAGTATACACATCCGGAGTCGTGCCCGCCATATCGGCCATAATAAAGGCACTCACGTCTCCCGGTGACGGAGTGATTGTGCAGACACCGGTGTACAATTGCTTCTTCTCCTCGATCCGCAACAACGGCTGCCGCATAGAGGAGGCTCCCCTGAGGCGAAGGGATATATCTTCACATGAGTTTACGTATGAGATGGATTTCAGCGCACTGGAGCGCCAGGCCTCAAGGCCGGATGTGAAAGTGCTGCTGCTGTGCAATCCTCATAATCCCGCGGGAAGGGCCTGGAGCAGGGAAGAGCTTATGCGTGTGGCCGACATATGTCGCCGCAACGGAGTGACGGTGGTGAGCGATGAGATACATTGCGAGCTGACCATGCCGGGCTACCGCTACACTCCATATGCCACTGTCGACCCTGATGCGATAGTGTGTGTATCTCCTTCGAAAGCATTCAATACGGCAGGCCTTCAGATAGCCAACATCATAGCCCCGTCAGAGGCTGTGCGCTCGCGCATAGACCGCGCTATCAATGACAATGAGGTGTGTGACGTCAACCCATTCGGAGTAGTGGGCCTGATAGCGGCCTATAGCCCCGAAGGAGAGGAATGGCTCGACGCCCTGTGTGCATATCTTGCTGATAACTATGCACTGTGTCGCGAGTATCTTGCCGCAGAATTGCCGGATTGCCCTCTCTCCAGGCTTGAAGCCACTTACCTGTCCTGGCTTGATGTGAGAAGTCTTGCCTTGTCTTCGCGCGAACTTGAAGATGTATTGCTGCGAGAGGCCGGAGTATGGGTGAACAGCGGAGAGATGTATGGAGCCGAAGGCTATCTGCGCATCAACATGGCCTGCCCGCGCGCCCGTCTTGCCGAGGGCCTGCGCCGTCTTGCCTGGACTCTCGGAAAGCAGAGAAGAATGTAATAGCCATCGGCATGAGTATCAAGCTTATTCAGGAGGGAGCGCCACTATCATTCGCCAGGCGCCTGCGGCTCACTGCCGGCCTGTCATGGCCGGCAATGATGGCGCAGCTCTCAAGCATACTCATGCAGTACATCGATGCAGCCATGGTGGGACGCCTTGGTGCCGGCGACTCTGCGGCAGTAGGGCTTGTATCCACTACGCTGTGGCTCTTCTGGGGCACGTGTTCGGCCGCCACAGTAGGCTTCTCCGTGCAGGTGGCCCATAGAGTGGGAGCCGCCGACTATGTGTCGGCCCGCGCCATACTCCGTCAGGGCCTGGTCTGCTCCCTCATCTTCGGGGTCATCATGGGGATTGCAGGAATCGCCATATCATCATCGCTACCCGGATGGCTGGGCGGAGATGCCGGCATAAGCGACAAGGCATCACTGTATTTCTTCGTATTCGTGGCCGCTCTGCCGTTGCTCACTCTCAATTATCTCGGTTGCGGAGTGCTGCGCGCATGCGGCAACATGAAAGTGCCGGGAGGGCTCAATGTGCTCATGTGTGTGCTTGATGTGATATTCAATTTCTTCCTGATATTTCCTCCGAGAGAGGTGCATTTACCAGGCATGGAAATAACTCTTCCGGGAGCCGGCATGGGAGTGCTTGGCGCGGCTCTCGGCACAGTCGCGGCCGAGGTTGCCACTGCTTGTCTCGTGTTGTGGTATCTGCTTCGCAGAGAGAAAGGCATGGCCATATGGGGGGCGCGCAGCGAGGATATGCCGGAGCGTAGGGGAAAGAGGGCCTTTATGCCCGTGTGGAGTGTGTTGAGAAATGCAGCGAAGGTCTCCTCTCCTATGATGATAGAGCACATGGTGATATGTGGCGCGCAGATCATGGTGACGGTGATAGTGGCTCCACTCGGCATGATGGCCATAGCAGCCAACGCATTTGCCGTCACGGCCGAAAGTCTGTGCTACATGCCCGGTTATGGCATAGGGGATGCCGCCACCACCCTTACCGGACAGTGCTATGGGGCCGGGCGCAGAGATCTTGCCCGGAAGTTTGCAAATCTCACTGTGTGTCTCGGCATGGCGGTGATGAGCATGATGGGGCTGATACTGTATATATTTGCCGATGAAGTGATGAGGCTCATGTCGCCGGTCGATGCCATAGTGTCGCTCGGAGCCGCATCCCTGCGCATAGAAGCCTGGGCCGAGCCGATGTTTGCCGCCTCCATTGTGGCCTACGGAGCCATGGTGGGCGTGGGCGACACGATTGTGCCGGCCTTGATGAACTTCGGCAGCATATGGCTTGTGCGTCTTCCCCTGGCGGCATTGCTGGCACCCTCGATGGGGCTTCAGGGGGTGTGGCTTGCAATGTGCTTAGAGCTTACTTTCAGGGGCTTGATCTTCCTCATGCGTCTCTTGAGAGGTTCCTGGCTGCGCAAAGGCCTTCACACCGCTCCTGTGCCGATGCCAGATGAGTCAGGTGTGTGATTCAGAAATAATATGTGAGGCTCACACTCGCCCTGTTGTCTCTGCATGAGGGAGCGCCGGGTATCAGGTCGGTGATGCCTATGGCCGCGTCGATGCTCACAAACAATGAGTTTATAGGTGCCCCGAGTCCCACTTTCCAGGCTGCATCAAAGCGGCGCTGCATCCCCTCGTTGCCATAGAGATTATCATTCCAGTCCTCTACAATATGGTCATCTCCTAATTTTACCTTGCCTGAGAAACCGTAACTCACTTCCGGCCCGGTGAATACTGTGAGGTCAAACCTGTCAGGGATGCTGAACCAGTAGCCGACCATAACCGGCACTCTGATTCCGGCCTTGCTCACCGTAGGGCCGAGTCTGCTGACATTTCCATCGGCGTTAGTTGTGGTGAAGTCAGCCTTATACGTATCATAGAAGAAAGATAGGCCGGGTTCAAGATAGAATCCTTTGGAGAGATCAATGTTGCATACGCCTCCGAGTGTGAATCCATAGCCGGGGTCATACATGGATATCGACCCTGCCGGAGTGTGCCACTTGCCGGGAATGTTTAAATCAAACGATGCTTTAACACCCCATAACACTCCCGCTTCATCTTGCTCTGAAGCAAATGCCCGGGCAGAGTATATCATCATTGCAACAGGAAGTAATAGAAAGGCCGATGTTTTCATGTGTCAAATATTTTTAAGAGGATTCTACTTGTTAAAGTAAAAACGAGCATCTGCTCTGAATATTGTGACATTAAGTCTCACGGTGTCGCGGCGGGACTGACGGGCATGAGGGAGGGTGTGAAAATACAAACACTTCCCGGGCTGAATACTCTCAGCCGGGAAGCGCTGTAAAACACAAAGGTAATAAAGTCCTTATTAACCCTCGGAGATAGCGCCGGCGGGGCACACCTCTGCGCAGCTGCCGCAGGAAATGCAAGTGTCGGGGTCAATGCGATAGATATCGCCTTCGGAGATTGCCTCTACGGGGCACACGGGCTGGCAAGTGCCACAAGCCACACAGTTGTCACCAATTACGTAAGCCATGATTGTCTGTAAGTGTTATAGATTAATGATTGGAAAATTCTTGCGACAAAATTAGTCTAATTCCATCAACCGACAAAGCCCTCAAGCCGAAAACCGCCTTAATTTAGAATGAGTCTAAACTAAGTGCTCTTGTTTAAAAATAAAAGTGAATTCGGGGCGGAAACCGTAATTTTGATTTATGATTAAACAGATTTTCCAAGAACCCTACTGCTACGGAAATCGTTTATACACCAAACGTCTTTTTATATGAAAAACACAGAGACGGCATCATCCGGCCATCCGTCGGCCCTGCCGGACAATTACTATTGGTTCTTCATCCTATATATGGTGGCACTGAGCGCATTCGGCTCCTTTGTCAATGATATGTATACCCCGTCGCTCCCTGCCATGGCCCGGGGATTCCACACATCCGCACCTGTAGTGCAGCTCGGCCTGTCGCTTGGCATGGCCGGCCTCGGCCTCGGCCAGGTGATACTTGGGCCTGTGAGCGACAAGGTGGGGCGCAAGCCGGTGCTCACATGGTCGCTGATCCTATTTACAGTGGCATGCGTAGTGAGTGTATTTTCTCCCACTATAGAATTCTTCCTCGTATGCCGCTTCTTTCAGGGCATAGGTGCCAGTTCAGGCTATTTTCTCGGGCGCACCATGCCGGCAGATGTCACCGGTGGCTGCACTCTGGCCAAGATGATGGCCATAATAGGCGCCATTAACGGAGTGGCGCCGGCCTCGGCCCCGGTGCTTGGCGGAATTCTTGCCGACTGGCACGGGTGGCAAAGTGTCTTCGTGGTTCTTGCGCTCATGAGCGTCGCGCTTCTCGCGTTTCTGCCGCGGCTCAGGGAGTCCCTGCCGCCATCACGTAGGCAAAAAGGGAGTCTGTGGAAATCATTCGGTGCATATGGATCATTGCTTCGCAACCGCCCTTTTATGACCCACGTTCTTCTCAAGGGTGCGGCCCTCGGCCTGCTGTTTGCCTACATGTCGGCCTCACCCTTCATCCTTCAGGAGCATTACGGACTGTCGCAGACACTCTTTGGCCTGGTCATGGGTTTCAACGCCCTCTTCACGGCTCTTGGTTCATTCCTGGCTTTGCGCTTCAGGCCGCTGAAGAAGGCGGCGCTTGCAGGAGGACTTCTGCTGTTTGTATCATTCGCAGGGGAGGCCGTAAGCCTGTGGAGCATCCACAGCTTCTGGGTCTTTGAGGCATGGATGATTCCTGCCGTGTTTGGCCTGGGGCTTATATTCACGCCAGCCAATACTCTGGCTATGAACGAGGGCCGGGCCGATGCCGGCACATCCTCGGCAGTGCTGGGAGTGACGGGCTACATTTTCGGAATGATTGTCACCCCTCTGGTAGGACTTGGCGACGTGCTGCACTCCACGGCCATAGTCTTCATGGTGCTGGGAGTGCTTGTGGCTGTGGTGGCCTATGCCTCAGTGCGCCTCGCCCCTGATCTTGATCCTGCGGAGCAGAAGTGAAAAGCCATCCGTGGGTTCCCAATAGCCCGGAATGTTGTGGCAGCCGGGGGGTGATGAGAGCGACTTTAGGTAATGCGATGAGTATAAGCCGCGTGAAAATAGGATACTCTATATAATGCAGCCATATTTATTCAAGAGGAGGGAAGCTGTATGAGCCCCCGCAGGAAAGACGCCTTTGGTAAAATGCAAAAGCGTAGCAAGCAGCTATAGAGCTGACCTGCTACGCTTTTGAGTCGTATGGATATATTATGTTAAAAACAGATGCTTAGTCTCTGCGCGGGCCACGGCCACCTTCGCGGCGCGGGCCGCGATCGCCGTCTCTGCGGGGCATGCGATCGCCGTCACGACGCGGACGGTCGCCGTCTCTGCGCGGACCACGGTCGCCTCTGTCGCCACGCGGGCGACGTTCGGGTTCTGTCCAGCCTTCGGGCTTCTCGGTGAGCGCACGCATGCTGAGGCGGTATTTGCCGGTCTTGGGGTCGATTTCAAGGAGTTTTACTGTCACTTCATCTCCCTCCTTGATGCCGCTGGCTTCCATGTCGGGAAGACGCTCCCAGCTTATTTCAGAGATGTGAAGCAGACCGTCTTTGCCGGGCATGAATTCCACAAAAGCGCCGAAGTCGAGTATTGAGCGCACGGTGCCGGTGTAAGTCTCTCCTACTTCGGGGAGAGCCACGATGGCCTTGATGCGAGCGATCGCGGCTTCAAGGCTTTCCTTGTTGGCCGAAGCGATCTCCACTTTGCCTACTCCGCGCTCCAGGTCTTCATCAATGGAGATAGTGGCGCCGGTTTCCTCCTGTATGCCCTGTATTACTTTGCCGCCGGGGCCTATCACTGCGCCTATGAGATCCTTGGGTATTTCGAAGGCTATCAGGCGTGGCACGTTGGGCTTGTAGTCCTCGCGTGCCGCAGGCTGGGCCTCTTCGATGAGGTTCAGGATGTGGAGGCGTCCCTGACGGGCCTGTTCAAGAGCGTTGGCGAGGATTTCATAGCTGAGGCCGTCGCACTTTATGTCCATCTGGGTGGCAGTGATGCCGTCGCGGGTACCGGTCACCTTGAAGTCCATGTCGCCGAGGTGATCCTCATCGCCGAGTATGTCGGTGAGCACTGCATATTTCTGTCCGTCGCTGATGAGGCCCATGGCCACGCCGGCCACGGGGCGCTTCATCTTCACGCCGGCATCCAGCAGGGCGAGTGTGCCGCCACACACGGTGGCCATCGAGGAGGAGCCGTTGCTCTCCAGAATGTCGCTCACGATGCGGCAGGTGTAGGGGAAGTCATCGGGGAACATGCGCTTAAGGGCGCGGTGAGCCAGATTGCCGTGGCCTATCTCGCGACGTCCCACACCGCGCTGCGGGCGTGCCTCGCCGGTGGAGAAGGGGGGGAAGTTATAGTGAAGCAGGAAACGCTCCTTGCTGCGGTTGAGCACGTCGTCCACGATTTTCTCATCGAGCGTGGTGCCGAGTGTGGCGGTGACAAGAGCCTGTGTCTCGCCGCGTGTGAATACGGCAGATCCGTGGGGGCCGGGTATGTAGTCAGGCTCGATCCATATGGGGCGCACGGTGGTGGTGTTGCGGCCGTCGAGGCGTATGCCCTCATCAAGCACGCAGCGGCGCATGGCCTCTTTCTCCACGTCGTGGTAGTAGCGCTTCACCATAGCCACGCGCTGCTCGGGAGTGTAGAGAGCGAGCTGCTCCTCGGTCATTTCGGGAAGCATGTCGATATATTCTTCGCATATGGCTTTGAAGGACTCTGCGCGCCAGTGCTTGTCGGCATTGCCGGCACGGGCTATGGCGTAGGCCTTGTCGTAGCATTTCTCGTGCACGTCGGCCTTGAGGGCCTCATCGTTAAGCTCATGGTTGTATTCGCGCTTGGTCTCGTGGTCGCTTTCCTTCATGAGCTCCATCTGAGCCACGCAGTGCTTCTTGATCTCTTCGTGAGCCACGCGGAGAGCCTCAAGCAACTCTGCTTCGGAGACTTCGTTCATCTCGCCTTCCACCATCATTATGTTGTCGTAGGTGGCGCCTACCATAAGCTCGATGTCGGCTTTCTCGATCTGTGCGAAAGTGGGGTTGATCACCCATTCTCCGTCCACACGGGCCACGCGCACTTCGCTTATGGGGCCGTGGAATGGTATGTCGGAACAAGCAAGTGCGGCAGATGCGGCCAGGCCTGCGAGGGCGTCGGGAGCATCGTCGGCGCTTGCCGAATAGAGAGTGACGTTGACGAATGTGTCAGCGTGATAATTGTCGGGGAAAAGGGGGCGGAGCACGCGGTCGATCAGGCGGGATGTGAGGATCTCGTAGTCGCTGGCGCGTCCCTCGCGCTTAAGGAAGCCGCCCGGATAGCGGCCTATGGAGGAATACTTTTCCTTGTATTCCACGGTGAGGGGCATGAAGTCTACCCCTTCGCCGGCCTCTTTGGCCGAGCATACGGTGGCAAGCAGCATGGTGTCGCCCATGCGCACTTCCACGGCGCCATCAGCCTGCTTGGCGAGCTTGCCGGTCTCGATGGTGATGACGCGGCCGTCGGGCAGGGAGATGGATTTCTTTACGGGTCGTAACATAACGATGTCTACAGTGTCTTTATTTCTAATATTCCAAAATTAGCGCAAAGGTACGAAAATTCCCGATAACATCCAATTTTCCCCAAGGTATAATTCCGCTTTGCGGATTTTTTTGTATCTTCGCGGAAATTTCTCTGAAATTCAAGACTATCTACTATGAGCAGCAATCACATTTTCAGCATATTTTCTATTGCTCTCGCGGCTCTGTCGCTTGTCTCCTGCAAGGAGAAGGGATTCAGTGTGGAGGGGAGCGTGAAAGGGGCCTCGGGGAGGATGATCACTCTTGAGAGGCAGGATCCCGTGGCCGGATGGATAGGGGTGGACTCTATGACCATAGCCGGTGACGGAACGTTTGATTTTTCGGCTCCGGCGCCTGAGTGTCCGGAGATGTTCCGTCTCCGTCTCGATGGCCGATATGTGTATCTGCCTGTAGACAGCATCGAGTCGCTGTCTCTCAGGGCCGATGCCGCTTCGTTCGACACTTCGTTCTCTCTCGCCGGCTCTCGGCAGGCCGAGCAGCTCACGGAATTTGAGCATGAGGCCCTGAGGGTGGAGGGATACAATAATCCCGACTCCGTTAAGGCCTTCAAGCGCAGGGTCTATGACAAGTATCTGCGTGACAGTCGAGGCAGCATATTGAGTTATCATATTCTTACCCGTCCAATGGGTGATGGCTGGCTTATAGATTACACCGATCCTCTGTATGCCGCAGTAGCGACTTCGTTTGAAGCTTACCGTCCGTCAGACCCTCACACAGCCATGCTTGCCGCCCGTGCCCGCGAGGGACAGGCGCAGCGGCGCAAGATGTCTGGCAAGGGGGTGAAGCTTCAGGCTTCCAGCACAGGCATGATCGAGATCGCTCTTCCCGGCCTTGATGCCAAGGAGCGCAGACTCTCTTCTATGCTTGGCAAGGGAAAGCCCGTGATTGTGGCATTTGTGGCCATGACAAGGGAGGATACACCTGCTGTCAACAGGGAGCTGCGTCGCCTGTATGATGCAGGACGTGCGGATGTCTATGAGGTGTGTCTGGATGCCGACCAGTTTGCATGGCGCGAAGCCAGTCGTGCTCTTCCATGGACTGTGGTGATTGATCCTGATGGCGCGGAATCAAGGGTGGCCCTGCAATATAATGTAGGATCACTGCCGGTATTCTTCATCTATGACTCCCGGGGAGATCTCGTGCAGAGCACGGGGCGGGTCACTGAAATATCATCTTTTCTCTGATAGGTATGTCTGCGATTAATATTGAGATTGACAACTCTGTGACACTCAGTGAAGTGGCGCGCGCGCTCAATTGCTCGCCCGACAGTGAGGTTCTGGCCATCGACTCCATGAGTCCGGCCGACATCGATGATGTGGCGCCGATACGCCTCGATGCCATGGCCATAGTGCTCTGCATGCAGGGAGAGGGCAGCCTGGGGCTGGATCTTAGTGATGTGAAGATAGAGAAGAATACGCTGCTGGTGATTCAGCCAAATAATTACATACGTTATCTGCACACGTCTCCCGATTTCAGAGGCTGCACGATAATATGTTCCACGACCGTAGTGCAGTCGGTTCTGCCCAAACTTACGGATCTGTTGCCCTTGCTCATGAAGCACCGCCTCATGCCTGCCACAGTGCTGACCGATGAGGAGGCTGCCGGTATAAAGCATTTCTATTCGCTGATAAAGAATAAGCTTGATGGCCCGCGCACACATTTTCTCCATCACAAGGTGATAAGCCTGCTGCAGGCGGCTCTTTTCGAAATGATGGATATACGCATGACTCATGAGAATGCCACGGGCGTGACGCACACACGCAGGGAAGAGATCATGGCAAGATTCATCCTGGCATTGTCGGAGAATTTCCGCAGTGAGCGTCAGGTGAGCTACTACGCACGTCAGTTATGCATCACTCCCAAGCATCTGAGCACGGTGGTGAGAGAGACAAGTGGAAGCACTGCCGGCGAATGGATCGACAGTTATGTGATGATGGAGGCCAAAATGCTCTTGCGCACTACCGATCTCACCATTCAGGAGATAGCCACGCGGCTCCATTTCCCTAATCAGAGCTTCTTCGGCAAATACTTCAAGCATCATGCAGGCAAGTCGCCGTCGGCTTTCCGCATAATACGCAAGTGAGCGGTCTCGCCATGAGTCCGCTCACTCTATGGACGAGACTATGGCCGGGGGTAGATCCTGGCGCGCATACCTGTCTATGATTATCACATCGGCATTTATGTCGGGCATTCCGGGGCCAGCCGGAGTGTCGGGCATAAGTTCCTCGCCCTGTTGCGGCGATCCTGCCTCGAAAGAATCTTTCGGAATATATCTTAAGTCACTTTCGCAGAGAAGAAGCGGATTATCCGACGGCACTCCTTCGGAGAGAGCCTTGGAGAGAATGTCGCCGAGAGATACGCTCTCTGTTTTTTTAGCATGAACGGGTGTGCACACATGCAGCTCCTTCACAGCTCTTGTGAATGCCACGTAAGTCTTATTGACATGGTCGGTGATGTATTGTCGTTCAAACTCGGCAAAGCAATCATGAAAAGGCGAATCAGGATCTCTCATGGAGGCATTGGGCATAATAGGAAGAAGCGACGGAATATCCTCGGGAGGGAGGTCTATGCCCGCGGGAGTATGCTTTACCCAGAAGAGCTCGCGCCATAATTTGGAATTGATCGGGGTGAGGCTCCAGTCGGCCTTTGGAATCAGCACTACGGGAAATTCCAGTCCTTTGCTCTTGTGGATAGTCATGACGCGCAGAGCGTCGACCCCTTCGGGGGCGCCTATAGTGCGGGTGTGTCCTGATTCATCCCACCAAGATAGAAAGGATGCTATGTCGGCCGGATAGCTCTCGCAATATTCAAGCACGGCATCCTGAAAAGCGGAGATGTATGCCGCCTGCTCGCTTCCCATTGTCGATGTGAATTCGACAGCCACAGCCTCTACCACGGCCGGCAAAGCTGTAGAGGGCAATGTATCCAGCAGTCTTTGTATCTCCTGCGGCGGCAACATCTCATCAAGATCTTTCTTAAGCACAGAGTCTATAGGCTCGCCCGGGTTGCGGGCGAGGTAGCTGTGGAAGTTTGCCACAAAACCTGCAAGTTCAAAGTGTTTTATCTTGCGCTGCTTCTGTAGCTCATCATCCCCATCCTCAGGCAGGCGGAAGCCGCGGGCTATGGCCCTGAGCACGGCGAGAATCACTCTCACGGCAGCACTATCCTCCACCTTCAGTGATTCCTCGCTCAGTATCTCTATCGGGCGGTATTCGGGATTCGATGCTTTCATGCGCTTGCTGTGATCCATAAGAGAGGATATGGCATAGGCTCCCTCCGTATTGCGGTTTACGAGTATAGCTATGTCTGACAGCCGGTAGCCCCGCGAGCGGAGATCATCCACCATATATCCGAGGGCGGAATGCCATGATAGTTTTATCCGGGAGCCGTCGGAGTCGGTCTTGCATGCCTCAGGCATCACTTCGGCTCCCAAGGGAGCCCCGAAAGAAATTCTCACATATCCCTCGTAAGGAGCAGGAGAATCACCACTGGCAGGGAGTACATGATAATTCTGCACTGCATCGGCATACGCCGACTGGAGAAACGGCACATCGGCTGAATCGAGCATCCGGGGTATGATCGAGAAGAAAGTATTGTTGGCGCGCACCACTATGGGAGTGGAGCGCCAGTTGCTGTTGATTCTTGCCGTGACATGCTGCGGTGTGCCCGGAGCTGGAATTATGCGGGTGCCTTGCAACTCTCCTGCCACACGCGTTCCCAATATTTCCGGCTCGGCGTTGCGGAACCTGTATATGCTCTGCTTCACATCTCCTATCACGAGACACTCCTTGCCCGTGGCGGTGCTCCCCTCAAGAAGGGGCCGCAGATTTTCCCACTGCATGACCGATGTATCCTGAAATTCATCGAGCAGATAATGGTCAAGGCGAGAGCCTATGCGTTCGTAGATGAAAGGGGTGTCTTCGCGGGAGATTATGCGGTGAAGGATCTCGTTGGTGTCGGAGAGGGGTATGATATTGTTCTCGTTGCGGAATATCTCGATGTTTCTGCTTATGAAGTGAAGCAGACTCATATAATGCAGCCTTGCCATTATGGGCTGCCAGTAGGCCAATGCTCTCTGCCACAGGAAAAGAGCCTGTCCGAGCCTGCAGAAAGCCGAAGTCACGGCCGTGTCGTCGCGCCACGTGAGATTCTTCTTCAAGAAGTGATACTTGTCGGAGGCAGGCGAGAAGGGGAGCAGCTCGGCTTGATAATAAGGCAGGAGTTTCGCTCCGAGTTTGCTTACATTGACGGTGGAGCGCGAGCGTAGCGACTCGATGTAGGATAAGCATCCGGCCATGCCGTTGAAGCAGCCTTCCGTATTGCTATCTCCGTGAGCTATGATGATCTTCTGCATCATATCCCGGTAGGCGCGTTTCATCTCCTTGAACAATGTTTCGGTCTCTGCCGCCTTCTCACTGCATGCCTCATAGAAACGGGTGAAGCGCGAAGTGTCGGAAAAATATTCTTCGATCACCGCTGCCGCCTTGAGGCGGAAGGCCTCCCCGCTCATCTTCTTTGCCATAGACAGCAGTTCGGAGTAGATGCCTGATTTGTCTGATTTGCGGAAGATGTTCCAGTCCTCGCCGCGTCTCATATAATCGGCGATGGTATTTCTTACCCAGCGGTCGATATAATCGTGTTCGGTCCGGCCGGCGGTGTCGGAGGGAGAACGGTTGACGGCAGACAGGGTCTGATCCACACCTATCTGAGCGAGATAGTCATCGTTAAGCTCCACATGATAATTGTCATTGAGCCGCAGCTCGTAGGCAAACGTGCGGAGCACTCCCTGGAAGAACGTGTCGATGGTAGATATATTGAAGTGGCCGTAATCGTTGAGCAGAATGCGCAAGGCCGAGCGGCAGGCACGCGATATGTCTCGGCGGGAGGCCAGTGAGCCGTCGGGCATGAAAATGAGATCATCTTCCACCGACCGGGCACCCGGATTCTCTCCTGTGAAGTCGAGCAGATAGTCGGGAGCTTTCCAGCCGGCCGGCTCAAACCCGGGTTCGGGGTGAGTCGCGGCCAGAGCGGCGAGCTTGTTTACAATACGGGCCTTCATCTCATTGGTGGCCTTATTTGTGAAGGTCACGCCAAGTATATGGGAATGGCTTTCACGCAGAGCCGCATCCGGGAGAAGTATATAATTTCCTCCCGGCTCATTACGGTGCGAGATGAAGAGGCGTATGTAGGTCTTTGCGAGCCTGAACGTCTTGCCGGAGCCGGCAGATGCGCGTTGCAACAACATAGGCAGAAAGGGTGGTGATCGTGCGTAGTCTGATTATTTGCTTATCCTCGAGAATCCCATATTGCGCAGAGCGGAGAATACATCTTCGCGGCGGTCTCCCTGAATGAGTATCTCGCATCCTCTCACCGATCCGCCTGTGCCGAGCTTCTGTCTCAGAGATGACGCTATCTCTTTCAGCCTCGCGGGGGTGCATGTGAATCCCTCGATTATGGTGGCGGTCTTTCCTGCACGTCCCTTGCGCTCCATGATTATATGGAGGGGTGACTTGAGATATGAATTATTCTCGGCAGGGTTGCAGGCATCGGCGGTTTCCTCGGCCTGCGGCTCAGGCTCGATGCCCATCGCGCGGCTCTGAGCCAGCAGAGCTTCTTTCCAGTCCATGAGTGTAGAAGAATTAGAAGTTGTTGATAATGAGCGCAATCTCGCGTGCTGTCCCCGTCGGTATCTCTGCTATGGGCAGGCTCACCACCTCGGCGGCAAGTTGCTCGGTCAGAGGTAGGGGCGAGGAGAATCTGTCGTGATAGCATGGCTGCATGTGGGGAGGCACGGCATAGTGCACGTCGGTGGGCACGCCCTGTTCCTGCAGATACCGGCGGAAGCTGTCACGGTCTTTCACCCTCACCACATACTGGTGCCACACGTGCCGCATGCCGGGAGAGACGGTCGGGGTGATCACAGCCTTATGGCAGATGGTGGAAGAATAGACGTGTGCCGTGTTCTCTCGGATCAGGCACTCCTCCTCCATGTGCCTGAGCTTTACACGAAGCATGGCGGCCTGCATCTCATCCATGCGACAGTTGAAACCCTCGTAGATATTGTGGTAGCGACGGTCGCTGCCATAATTGGCAAGAGCCCTTACGGCGGAGGCAAGGGCGGAATCGGATGTGGTGACGGCACCTGCATCGCCCAGAGCGCCTATGTTTTTGGTGGGGTAGAAGCTGAAGGCCGCGGCATCGCCCAGAGCGCCTGTGGCGCGGCCATGCGCCGTGGCTCCGATGGCCTGAGCATTATCTTCTATTATGAGCAGCCCGTGGCGTTGCGCGATGTCGCTTATCGAAGAGTGGTCGCAAGGCAGGCCATACAGATGCACCTCCATGATGGCCCTGGTGCGGGAGGTTATGGCTTCTTCCACACGTGCCGGGTCAAGGTTGAAAGACGCCGGGTCAGGCTCCACGAGTCGCGGCGACAGCCCGGCATCGGTTATGGCGAGCACCGAGGCCACATATGTGTTGGCGGCCACTATCACCTCATCGCCGGGCTTCATGGCTCCGAGCCTTATCCATGCTCTGAGCGTGAGTCTCAAGGCATCCAGCCCGTTGCTCACGGCCACGGCATGCTTTGCGCCGCAGCTTGCCGCCAGTTCAGCCTCAAAGGCGCGTGTCTCCGGCCCATGCAGGAACCATCCTGAATCGATCACCCGGGTGCAAGCCTCAATCAGCTCCTCCCGCAGAGGCGCGGTGGCGTCGCGCAGGTCTACAAATGAAGACAGCGGGAGACGTTTCTTATTCAAGAGTTCCGACATATTCAAGGTAGTCATCATAGTCACGTATGTAGTCTTCCTCCTCGTAGGGGTGTGAGGCGAGCGCCAGGGCCACAGAGCCGGTGGTGAAGTCGTGCATCGTGTCCCACACGCCGGGAGGGATGAGCACACCGCGGTTGGCCCTGTTGAGCCGCACGGTCATTTCATTCTTGCCGTCGGTGAGCCTTACGCCGAAAGAACCGGCCAGGGCCATGAGCACTATCGTGCACTCGCGGTGGGCATGCCCGCCGCGGGTCTCTCCCCCGGGCACATCGTAGATGTAGAAAACGCGTTTGATGGAGAATGGTATGTGGCGGGCGCTTTCCACAAAAGAGAGATTGCCGCGGGGATCACATATCTTTGGGAACTCTATTATGCGTACCTTGTCAAGAAGATTGGCCATATGCGTGTGTGGGGGCGGTAAAATGAGTCCGGCACCTGATCCCTTTTTCAGTGCGGGCATCAGGTGCAGAACTCTGTTTTCTTATGATTTACGGGTGTCGGTCACCCGATGTTCTCTTGTATTGAGCCTGATATATGTCACTTGCGGCTGTCTTTATCCTTCTCCAGCTGTCTTTCGAGAGCATCGAGACAGAGGTCGATCGCTTCTTCGAATGAGTCGGCTGTCTTGGAGGCGAAGAGATCATTGGCAGGTGGCACGAGGAGCTTTATGCCGGCCTCCTTGTTCATGGACGTCTCCGGCTTTACTACTTTCAGAGAGACCTCCACTTCGGTAATGGCTTCAAAGCGGCGGGACAGTTTCTCTATTTTTTTATTGATGAATGCCACGAGGCGGTCATTGATGTCGAAGTGAATTGCCTTGATTTTTACTTCCATGGTGTCTACTTTTTAGAGGCTCTGGGATGAGCGTGTTGATAATTATGTTGTAACTCACTGAAGGAGAGGTGTGTGTAGATTTGTGTGGTGGCCAGGGAAGAGTGTCCGAGCAGCTCCTTGACCGAATCGAGGCGGGCGTCACCCTGCAACATGGCTGTGGCAAAGGAATGGCGAAGCACGTGGGGCGTCTTTCTGGCAGAGGAGGTAGAGGCAAGTTGTATCTTTACAACGCTTGATAGGGTCGAATTGTTCATTTCCTCTCCTTTTTCGGATAACAGGAAAGCCTCGCATCCGGTATCGGGAAATTTTCTGAGGCGCAGACACCTGTATCGGTCGATGTGAGCGCACAGTCTCGGGCCGAGAGGCACGATGCGCTGTTTGTTGCGCTTGCCTGTGATCTTGACCTCTCCGGTGACGGTGTCAAGATCACGGTCGAGAAGCGACAGCAGTTCCGCACGGCGCATACCGGTGCCGTAGAGCAATTCTATTATCAGCTTGTCGCGGAATTCGCGGAAATCCTCTGTGTCGAAAGCCTCGGGCGAGAGGATGCGTTCCAGCTCCGCATCGCGTATGAACACGGGCAGCGGCTGAGGCAGACGCGGCAGAGAGAGGTCGGCGGCCGGATTGCGTTCGATAAGTCCTGTGAGGCGCAGATAGTGGAAAAATGTGCGTGCAGCCAGAGTGCGGCGCCGCAGAGTGCGTGCCGACAGTTTTTTTTCGCCCTGATGGGCTATCCATGCCCTCAGGTCGCCGAGCGTGACCGAGGCCGGATCAAATTCTTCGGGCTTCCCTCCTGTGAGGAAATCGGCAAGCATGTTGAGGTCGGAGCCATAGGCCCTCACCGTGTGCTCCGAGTAATTCAGTTCGCATCGCAGATATGTCAGGAATCTGTCGATCATTCACAAAGTCTTTGAAAATGCGTGTCTTTGTTACTTGGGAAGCTTCATGGAACCGTTGAAATTCTTGGCGGGCCCTTCGAAGTACATTATCGATAGCCTCCCTTTTTTCTCAACAAGCAGTATTACGGAGATAAGCTTCCCTTCTTGAAACGAAGAAGATATGTTGGTGATTTTGCATCCGTTTTCAGAAGTTTCCACAATGCGCACCTCTTTTTGGGGAAGCACGGCGTCAAGAAAGCTTCTCACCGCTTTCGTGCCGCCACCGTCAGATCTTCCGGTGAGATGTGTGGTCATGCCGTTGGCGGCCGCGATATCTGCTGCTCCCTCATCATATACTCCGGCAATGTCTGCGAAAAAAGGAAAGAGCGTGACGGCCTGCATGGCTGTTGATGAAACCAGTGCAAGGACTAAGGAAAGAAGAAGTTTTTTCATGGGTCGGGAGTTTGCACAAAGTTAATAAAAATCTCCCGTTGACACAAGAAAATTTTGAAAAAATAATTAATCCGATCGAATTGTCTTCATGTAATTTGAAAAACCGGACTGGCGGCTGCAGCATGAAGCTATGAGTAATAGCGGGGCAATTTATGTAAGAGTCATGCCGCGACAGTAGCACATGATTGTACTGTCGCGGCATGTATGAATCAAGAGGCCTGATTGCATCCGGCCTGTGATAGGTCAATGTTTATGTCTCGCTGAGTCGCGGACGGGCGTATGCCGATGCCCGGTTTTACAAGCAGAGTGTGATTACTCTTCGTTCTGACGCAGGTGCTGCACGTAGACCGCCTTCATCATCTTCTTGCGGTTGGCAACAGAGGGTTTTTCAAACGCCTGGCGGCTGCGGAGTTCCTTTACCACGCCGGTGCGCTCGTATTTACGCTTGAACTTCTTGAGGGCCTTTTCGATGTTCTCGCCCTCTTTTACTTGTACGATAATCATGTGTTATGTGTTGTGATTTATAATTTTTGTCTTAGTCGCTGCCATATAGGCCGTTACAGTAGTGACGGGTATATTTAGCGGTGCAAAATTACAAAAGAATCGGCAAACTGCAAAATTTTACGCATTTTTTTCGTTTTATCCTTTTTACATCCCGGGTGAATGTCCTGCAGAAAGCATCATTTGCCGCCTGAGTTATTGCCCGAGCCGCCCGATGACACATCGTCGTTGCTCACCGATTTGGCCGTCTGCTTAACCGAGGCACTGAGAGATCCGAGTCTCAGACGCACGCCGAGGCGTATGCCCCAGTTACTCTGGCGGTAGTGCTGATATAATTTCACGCCCGGGCCGGTGTTGGTATTGTTGTAAGTGTAGTATGGCTCGAAGAAGTCGTTGGCCGACAAGGATATGTTGAGCCGTCGATCCAAGAGAGACTTGGAGACCGAGAGACCATACCAATGATAGCTGCTGCCCTTGTATTGCATGTATGGCGTGCCCTTGTATTGCCCTCCATATGCGCTGATGTTCCAGTTGTGCGGCAGGTCATAATCCAGGTTGAGATTGAAGTTATATCCCCAGCCATCGGAGTCAAGCTCTATGGCGCGGCATAAGTAATGGGCGTATTGAGTGCCGAAATTAAGACCGAGTTTCAGGCCGGAGATAATAGTCCAGTTGAGATATCCGTTGATGTAGGCTCCGTCTGAAGTGCCGAGATTGCCGTAGGTCACGTTCACTATTCCGTCGGGAGCTGTGAAGAGATATTGTGATATGAGATCGGATGAACGGTTGTAGCCGGCATATATCTCGCCGCCCAGAGCGCCGGCATAGTTTGAGTAAGTGAGGCCCACGGAGTGGGTGCGCGAGGATGTGAGGTCGGGATTGCCATAGTAGACCACGGCCGGATCAGATGTGTTGCGGGTGGGATTGAGGCTTGTCACGGAGGGACGTTGTATCTGCATGCGATAGGATGCCCGCAGGCTTGATCCGTCTGAAATCTTGTAGGACACCAGGGCGTTGGGCACCGGGTCATGGAGGTCGGTGGAGAAGTCGGTGTGGCCGGGGGTGTGGAAACGTGTGCCCATGTGTGTGAACTCATATCGCAGCCCGGCTTTGGCCATGAAGCGTCCGAAGCGCCCGGTATAGGCCGCATAGAGGGAGCCTACATCCTGGAATTGCTTCATGTCCACGCAATTCGGCTCATCGCGTACCCATTCATCGCCGGTCAAGAAGAAGCGGTCGCTCTCGCCATAGTTGTTGCGGATTATGTACTTGCCGCCCACTTCCAGCGTGTGATTCTTTGAGAAGGGGTGAGTGTAGTCGGCCTGAAAGGTGTGCTCGTGTGATGGATATGTCGAGGAGTTGTATTGGGGGAGCAGTAGCAGCGGGTCGTAATTGAATGTGTCGGAGAAACTGTTTTCCGTTGTCTGCCTGCTGTTGCCGTATCCATACAGGTATGACAGCACCAGGTTATGTTCCGTGGAAGAGAAGTTATGCTGCCAGTTGGCCTGCACTCCGGTGTTTAGATAATTGCTGAGGCTACGTCCCTTCTGTGAATAGCCGGCCACGATGTCGCCTGCGGCATCGGCATATCTCGAGATGCCGCTGTCACGGCCTGCGAAGCGGTGTTGCCCGAGATTGGCGGAGAGAGTGAAGAGATTCAGTGTATCCGGTTCCCACGACATCTGCAAGGAGCCGTAATTGGAGTTTCCATGGTTCTTGCTCGAGACTTCGCGCGATGCATGGCTGTAAGGAACGGGATTCTCATAGTCGATGCGCAGGGAAGATGAATAGGAAGGGGAGAAATAGTCGCCGTGACTGTAATTGGCGCTAAGTGTCACATTGCCTATCTTGACAGTGCCGTAGATGTATTCGTTGGCATTTGTGTTGCCTGCGTTGGCTCCGATGTTCACCGTGTAGCCTTCGAGACGGGCGGAGGAGAAGGTCACGATGTTGATTATGCCGCCCAGCCCTTCGGCGTCATATTTCGCTCCCGGCTCGGTGATGACCTCTATTTTCTTTATGGAAGAGGCCGGCATGCTGCGCAGCACCTCCTTGTAATTGGAAGAGAGTGTGGGATCGGGCTTGCCGTTGAGATATATCTTGTAGTTCTCCTGGCCTTTGAGTTTCACATTGTCCTCGCCGTCCACACTTAGCATGGGCACCTTGCGCATCATTTCCAGAGCCGAATTGGTAGTGGCGGCCGGATCCTCGTCCACATTATATATGAGTCGGTCGGCTTCGCTCTGTATCACGGGCTTCTTTGCAGTGACCGTCACGCCCTCGAGCTCTTCCACGTCGGGAAGAGAATCGGTCGGGGCGTATACTATGGAATCGGATGGCTCGCTCTGAGCGGCGGCAGGTATTGACGCCAAAAGCAGCAGGCTCAGGCAGAAGATAAAATGTTTCATGCGATTGCAATGTTATGTGGATATCAGGAGGCTGTGGATATTGTCGTGACAGCTTCACAGTATATAGACGCCGGCATAGACCGAAATGTGACACGCCGGAGTGAAAAAAATCTTCAGGAAGCCACGGAGTCTCTGAAGAGCGGGTGAATTCCTGAAGATTATTATACGGCGTGACGGATGCTTATGCCTCGGTGAGATTAGGCACATCGCCATATTTGTTTGGCGCGGGCTGGCTCGGTTTGCAGAGCTTCACGAACACTACTATGGCTGCTATGAGAGTGATTAGGCCGGAGCAGGCGAGCAGCACGATGAGGAGAGTGGAGCGAGAGCCGGAGAGTAAGGAGATTGAGAAGATTGCGGCAAGAATGCCGGTGATGATTGAGGGAATGATTGACCACAGATAGAATGCGCCTGAGAGACCCACGTCATGCAGACGACGCCACACGAGGCCGAGATTTGGGAAAAGCACGGCCAGAGAGAAGAGGTTGGGTAGCACCTGCTGCATGATGGTCGAGCCGGTGAGCTTGCCCAGTATGCTCAAGGCGATGCCGATGATGACATTGAAGAGGACAAACCACCAGTACTCCGAGCGGGAGGCGCGTCCCTTGAAGCAGCAATAAGATGAGAATGCGCGGCTGACAGCGTCGCCGAAAGATACCTGATACTGAATCATAGTTACAATAATAATTTTATTACTGTCCGCTAAACCATAAAAAGGCGAGTCCAACTTCTTGAACGGCAGAA
>CAJTTA010000009.1 GCA_910579305.1 uncultured Muribaculaceae bacterium | reverse complement strand
GTATTATGCAAAAACCGTGCCAACATACGTACATTAATTTTTAGTAGCTACTTACAATATATTTGAGCATCACAATAGTGCAATCCGAATATATGCACTTTAGAAATCTTGGTCTTAGGATATGAATTTTGAATTAATAATGATTGGTACCGGAAGTGCCTTCCCCAAGCATTCATATAATAGTTGCTATGCCATAAAGTGTAATGGCGGACTCATGCTTGTGGATGCCGGAGGTGGTAATGGGGTATTCAATGCTATTAATGAGGCAGGCATCAAACTCGCTGATATACACCATATTTTCATTACTCATACGCATACTGACCATATTCTTGGCGCTGTATGGCTTATCAGGGGTATTATCAATAAGAGTAAAGATGGAGAAAACTATGGAAACTTACTTATATACGGGAATAGTTCCGTCTGCAATGCGCTGCGGCTTATCTGTCAGTTGACTTTTCTTGCTTCGGATTATGCCCTTTTTACAAAAAACGTTGAATTGGTGGAAATTGCTGATGATTCATCATTAGCTATAAATGACACGCTGATAGAATGTTTCGATGTGTGTTCAAAAAATGTTGCTCAGGCTGGATTTAGGATGATCTTTGGCGGCGGGGTAAAACTGGCTTGTTTGGGAGATGAATCTTTGACAGAGGATAATCTCAGAAAAATTCAAGGCTGTGACACCCTAATCTGCGGCGCTTTCTGCCGGTATGAAGATAAGGAAATCTACAAGCCATACGAGAAGCATCACCATACGGTGCGCGATGTGGCTATTTTAGCGGAAAAGGCAAAAGTGAAAAATTTGGTTCTTGTACATTCCGAGGATGATAATTTGGAAACCCGACAGGATCTTTACAGGGCTGAGGCTTCAAAATATTATAGTGGCAACGTCTTCATCCCTGTTGATGGCGAAAGATTAGTTTTCTGAAATTATTGTTTATTTCCTTTGGCAAGGGTGGCTCTTATCCGGCTCAGGCTTACTTGTGTTATACCCAAATAGGAGGCAATGCACCCCAGCGGCAGTCGTTGTAAAAGTTCCGACTGAGTGTCTACAAAGTCCTTATATCGCTCTGTAGCAGTCGCAAGCAGCAGTGTGATAATGCGAATTTCGGCATCAAGAAGTTCAGTCTCGGCAAATCGGCGTCCCCAGTTGGCAATGTTTATATCCTCCAGGTAAAGTTGGGATAGCACATCTCTTTTGATGACATACAGAGTGGAATCCTCCATAAGTTCCATAGTCTCATAGTCGGGTTCATTCTTCACATAGCCCATCATTGATACAATAGTTGCCCCCTCCTTGCCAACCCAAAATGTCACCTCCTTGCCGTCAACGAGTGTGAATGCGCGCACTATGCCTTTGGCTATAAAGTAAACATCTCGCTCAATTTTACCAATTTCAAGGACATGATGGCCCTTTGGATAATGAACCAGTTTCATTGACCGGCAAAGCAGAGCTAATGATTCATCGGGGAGTATATGTCTGCTGTCTATGATTTCTTTTATATCCATACCTCATGCAAAGTTAAGAATAATCCTTTGAGCAGGCATTATTTATCAAATGTAAAATTTCAGATGATGCCGAGTTAGTAACTTTGCACTCAAAATATTGAGTTAAGATTACCTGAGGCATTCACTATGTGCATTGCATTTGTTTGTGATTCATGGGGGAGACCCGTTTCCCTCAAAGGATCTATCCATTGTTTATCTGGCACCCTTCATTATGCGTATGGGTATCCGGTGCCGGGAGATATTCAGTGGACTATATGATAAGAGCCAACTTGAAAAATCTTAAAACCAAAATAAAAAAATGAATTGGATATTGCTGTTTCTTGCCGGATTGTTTGAGGTCAGCCTCGCCTTCTGTTTGGGAAAAACCAAGGCAACAACCGGAACAGAGTTTTATTTATGGGGCACCGGATTTCTTTTATCCACGGTGCTTAGCATGTATTTACTCGCGAAGGCCATTCAGACCTTGCCCATAGGTACGGCATACGCAGTATGGACCGGAATCGGTGCCGTAGGTACGGTAATCATAGGCATCTTGTTTTTCAAAGAGCCTGCCACACACTTGCGTTTGTTCTTTATCGTGACTCTTATTGCGTCAATTATAGGACTAAAACTCGTGACCAATTAAGCATAAGATGTACTTCGTTTTAAAAGAAAAACGAAGGAAACCCCAAGCTTCTTCTCGTAATTATGGCGTGAGGCTGCGCCGTAAAACTGAATTACGGCACAGCCTCTTTTTGTAATGGTCATGTACGGCCGGATGGAGAGCATTGTGAAGTATGGAATCATATGGATTTCATAGGCCGAGTCATGATTTGTGAATCTCTTGATAATCAATAGTTGCGAGATTGCTACAGATACTCTGTCTCTAATCGTAATGCTGATTAAGATGTGAGCTCATCGGGGAGAACGGGCATGGCTCCCTTGCGGGTGCACACATAGGCAGATGTCTGCACTGCTCTATTATGGGCCTCCTCCACGCTCATACCCTTGAGGATACTTGCTATGAAGGCAGCGGTAAAGGAGTCGCCGGCACCCACGGTGTCGGCCACTTCCACTTTGGGTGTGGGCTGGAATGACACCTTTCCGGGAGTGAAGACATAACTGCCGTTTATGCCACAGGTGAGTATGAGCATCTTCAGGTTGTATTTTCCGAGCAGAATCCAGCACTTATCCTGAAGGTCTATGCCGGGATAGCCAAACATACGGCTCACCGTAACGAGCTCCTCATCGTTGATCTTCAATATATTGCATTGCTTCATGGAGTTGCACAGGATTTCCTTGTTGTAGAAGCCCTGGCGGAGGTTGACGTCAAACACTACGAGCGTTTCCTCTGTGCGGGGCATGGCGTCGAGGAATCGGTTGATGGTAGTGCGCGATACAATGTTGCGCTGTGCAAGGGAGCCGAAGCACACGGCCTTGGTCTTGCTTGCGAGTTCCTCAAGTCGTGTGGTATATGGAATATTATCCCAGGCCACATTTTCCTTTATCTCATATTGGGGAACACCGGCCTGATCTATTTCCACCTGCACTGTGCCGGTGGGGTAGGGCACCTTCTCGATGAGCTGATTGAGACCTTTCGATGTGAAGTTGTCCTCGATTTCCCTGCCGAGCTGGTCATCGCCCACGGCACTCACCACGCAGCTCGGCAATCCGAATTGCGACACATGGTAAGCGAAATTGGCAGGAGCGCCGCCTATCTTTTTGCCTTCGGGGAGCACATCCCACAGGGCTTCTCCCATGCCTATTACTAAGTCTTTCATGATTGTTATATTAATTTGCGGATTTAATCTTAAGGGTATAATACATGAGATACAGCACACCGAGCAGCATTACTGCCACTGCTCCGCTCTGACCTCCCACGGCATCGGCTGCAAATCCCATGGCCAGAGGGAATATAGTGCCGCCGAACAGTCCCATGATCATAAGTCCCGACACTTCGTTTTTCTCATTAGGCGAGTTGATGAGAGCCTGCGCGAAGACAATAGAGAAGATATTGGAGTTGCCGAATCCGATGAGTCCGATTGCCACGTAGACGGGAACAAGCGAATGGCACACGAACAGCATCACCATTGCAGCGAGCATCATCGCCACGCTTATGCCGAAGAATATGCGTGCAGGTATCGAGCGGAGCAGGAAAGCTCCTGTGAAGCATCCGGCCGTGCGGAATATGAAATAGATGCCGGTGGCGAATCCTGCTTCCTCGAGAGGGAGCGAGAGATTCTCCATGATGATTTTGGGAGCTGTGGTATTGGTGCCGACATCGATGCCCACATGGCAGATTATGCCAAGGAAGCAAAGCAGAATGAAGGGGCGGCCGAGAAGCCTGAGGCATTCCTTCACGCCCGAGGCGCGGTCAGGACGCTCCTCCTCTATGGGTGTGGCAGCAAGAGCCGTGATGGAGAGAAGGCTCACTATGGCATAGATGGCAAACATCGCGCGCCAGCCAAGGCCGAATGTGGGCATGCAGGTCGTGGCGCCCCAGGCAGCGAGAATCGGGGCCAGGAAGGAGGCGATGGCCTTCACGAACTGGCCGAAGGTGAGAGTGGAAGCGAGCTTGTCGCCGTTTATGAGATTGCTCACCAGAGGATTAAGAGAGGTCTGCATCACAGCGTTGCCTATGCCCAGCAGCGAGAAGGCCAGCAGCATCACGGTATATCCGCTTCCCGTGATGGGAACTACGAGAGAGACTGCCGTGATGACAAGGCTTATGAGCACGGTCTTCTTGCGTCCGATCCGGTTCATGAGCATCCCTGTCGGCACAGAGAAGATAAGGAACCAGAAGAATACAAGCGACGGAAAAAGATTGGCCTGAGAGTCGGAAAGGCCGAGATCCTTCTGCACGTAATTGGAGGCGGTGCCCACGAGGTCTACGAATCCCATTGCGAAGAAGCAGAGCATGACAGGGATTATCTGCATCATGAATGATTTGCGGTCGGTAGCTATTTTCTGTGCCATAAAAAATAAGTGTAGGTAATAGATTGGTATGTATTGTTATTCCGCCTTAAGAGAATATATCCTGAGGCTGTTGAGCTTGCCCTTTCCCTGCTCCATGCTGAAGGATATGCTTCCGAAGGGCTCATTGGGGAAGACAAGATTAGTCATTGCGAAGCGGCCGTCATTTCCGAATACCTCTATGCTGGAGCGGTCGATGAATATGCGCAGAGAGATTCTTCCGTCGCTCTCAAATGTGGGAGACACGGTCACTGCCGGGAAATCATTGCTGAAGTCGATGATACCGCTCTCGCGCCGGTCGAACGACAGAGTGTGCTCGCCGGCATCATAAGTCATCATCACTTTGTCGCCCGCTCTGTTCTTGAGCTCGATTACGGCCTTGCCCTGTTTGCCGGCCTGCAGCTCGGCTATGATTTCGCATATGCCGTCGTTGGCCTCGGGCAGGGGGATAGTCACGGCCTTTGAGCCGAGGCTCTTCCTGCCGCTGCTCTTGAAGAGCCTGTCGCGCAGAGCCTCCACTTCCGGCGAAGGTGTGCTCGACATATAAGTGCGACCGTCATCGCCACGGAAGAGGCCTGCCTCACGGGGAAGTGTATTGGCGCTGCGGAACTGAAGCGTGGGCACATCGGCCGCATACTGCCAGTTGCTCATCCAGCCCATTACGGTGCGTCGTCCCCCGGGGGCATCGCTGAAGCTTACAGTGGCATAATGGTCTTTGCCATAGTCCATCCACTTGGTGGGCACACTTCCATCCTCATCACTGTCGGGAGTGAATGTCTTGCCGTCGAAGTTGCCTGTGAAATACTGGGTGGCGCTTCCTCCGAACGGGCCTCCGGGATTGATGTTGCACAGCAGCACCCATTTCTTCTCATCGGTGCCTTCCACAGGCAGCTCAAATAGATCAGGGCATTCCCACACACCGTCCTGAGCGCCGAGACCCTTTCCGAAGCTGCTCTGCAGCGTCCACTCCTTCATGTCGGGCGACGTGAATATGAGCATCTCATGGTCGAGAGCATGGGCAAGCGTGAGCACCCAGTGCCCGGCCTTCTCATCCCAGAACATATTGGGATCGCGGGCCTCACTCTCAAGCGTGAGCACAGGATTGCCGGGATATACGTCATAGGTATATCCGCCGTCGGGACTTGAGGCCAGGCTCTGTATCTGGCTTGCGTCGGCCGAGGTATACATTGCTATCACGGCGCCATTGCCGAAGCCGGCGCTCCCGGTGTGGTCAATAGCCGCGCTTCCGCTGAATATCATGCCGAGGCCGTCGGGCTCCAGCACGGCTTCGGGCTGATGCGTCCAGTGTATGAGGTCGGTGCTGGTGGATTGTCCCCACGACAGGTTCTGCCACTTGGAGCCATAGGGGTTCCACTGGTAACACAGGTGCCACACACCATCCTTGTACACCATGCCGTTAGGATCGTTCATCCATCCGTAGAGCGGAGTGTGGTGATAGAGCGGGCGGAACCTCTCGCGGTTGGAAGTGTCGAACGTATCGGCCACTGCCAGGATGTTCCAGCAGGCATCCTCCTTTGCCTCGCGCACAGAGGAGCGCCCCTGCGTCGTCACGATGTTGAGCACCACATCGTGTCCGCGGTATTTCTCCAGATTAAGGGGCACGGTATAATCCACCTTCGACTTGGCCAAACGCACATTTAAACTTTTTTCAAGCTTGCCGTCCACCAGAATATTTACACGCGCCTCCTCATTGGCCTCCTGCACGGGCAGAAGCAGATACTTGCCGTCATCTATTATGCGTACAAGCGTGTTGTTTACTCCGAGATGGCTGATTTCCACGCCATTGCCGGCCATAGCGGCCAAAGGAGAAAAAGCTATGAATCCTGAAAGCAGCATGGCTTTCAGTCCGGTTTTGATATATTCCATATTGAGTGCTGTTATTTTAATATTTTGCAATGCAAAAATACTATTTTATCGCGGTTGCATGGTATTAAAAACCGTGCATAGACTATGAAATTTGTTGCATGACTTCATTTTTAATATGTTTCGCACTCTTTTTCATAGGATTATGATTAACTTTGCGGGAGTCTAACCATCTACGACTGCTTCCGTAATGAAAAGGTGCAAAACAATACTTTCCGTTCTCTTAATTGCCCTATCGACAATAATGCTGCTGTCAGGCTGCAGCAAGCCTCGTGTCTATAAGATAGGCATATCGCAATGCAGCCAGGATGACTGGCGCAACAAGATGAATGAAGAAATCGATCGCGAGATCATGTTTCACGAAGATGCCGTGGTGGAGATACGATCGGCCAATGACAGCAATGAAAAGCAGATAGCCGACATAAAATACTTCATGGAGCATGATTTCGATATTCTCATAGTCTCACCCAATGAGGCCGCGGCGCTCACACCGGTCATCAAAGAGGTGTATGAGAAGAAAATGCCGGTCATCATATTCGACCGAAACATCAAGGGTGACACCTACACCGCGCGTATCGGTGTAGACAACACGGGCCTGGGGCGCTCGGCTGCCCGATATGCCCTGAATATGCTGGGAAATAACGCCAGGGCCATAGAAATATACGGACGTCCCGGGTCGACTCCCGCCGAAGACAGGCACGAAGGTTTTGCCTCCGAATTCACAGCCGCAGGGGGGCATCTGCTGGCCAGCGTGCCCGGCAACTGGAACAAGGAAGGGGCGATATCCGTGGCCGACTCCCTGCTACGCATCTACGATGATGTCGATCTGATATATGCCCACAACGACCGTATGGCCATAGGTGCCTCCGAAGTGGCTCGCAGGCTGGGACGCAGTGAGATAAAGATAATAGGTATAGACGCGGCCCCGGATATAGGCATACGTGCCGTGGCCGACAGTGTGATAGATGCCACTTTCCTCTATCCCACTGAGGGACACAGACTCATACGCACGGCCCTTGCCATACTTAAGGGTGAGCCCTACGACCGGGAGCAGATACTGCCTTTGTCATCGGCAGTGGATCTCACTAATGCCGATGTGCTGTTGCTGCAGAACGGGACACTCAAGGAGGAGACCGACAAGATGAAAATCCTCAAAGCGAAGGTCGACGACTATTGGGCGCAGCACTCATCGCAGACGTCGCTTTTCTATGCCAGCATTGCTATAATAGCACTATTGTTCGGCGTGGTGTTTCTCATACTCAGAGCTTACTGGCAACATCGCAGGCATCAGTACATCCTGGTGAAGCAAAACCGTGAGTTGGAGCAGCAGCGCGACATGCAGCGCAGCCTCAACGAGAAGCTGCAGGCCGCCACGCAGTCGAAACTCATGTTCTTCACAAACGTATCACATGACCTCCGCACCCCGCTCACGCTCATTGCCGAGCCGGTAGCACAGCTCGCAGCCGCCGGCAATCTCACCCCGCAGCAGCACACTCTGCTCAAGATAGCCGACAAGAATGTGAGAATACTGCGCCGGCTTATAAATCAGATACTTGATTTCAGGAAATTTGAGAATGACAAGCTGCACCTGCAATACACTGAGACTGATCTCGGAGCGGCACTGGCCGAGTGGATGGAAGCATTCGCATCCGTAGCAGTAAAGAGGCATATCAGGCTCACCCTTTCCGAGGCAGACGCCCACGAGAGCTTTACTCTCGCCCTGGATGCCGAGAAGATCGAGAGAGTATTCTTCAACCTTGTCTCCAACGCACTGAAATACACTCCCGACAATGGGGCCATCACCGTCTCTTATGCACGCTGCGGCGACATGGTCTCCGTGAGCGTGGCCGATACGGGCGAAGGCATAAGCCACGCCGATATAGGCAGTATCTTCGACAGATTCTATCAGGTGGATCGCGTCAGGCCCGAAGGCTCCGGCATAGGGCTTTCACTATGCAAGGCCTTCGTAGAACTGCACGGAGGCACTCTCTCTGTGCGGAGCGAGCCGGGCAAAGGCTCGGTATTCACATTCACATTGCCCGTGCGCCATGTGGCTCCGCAGGCATCGGCTGCCGTGCCGGGCATGACAAGCCGGGAAGTGGAGGCAGAGCTGGATGTGATTGATGCTGAAGAGACTTTCGGGGAAGACAGGCCACTTGTGCTTGTGATAGATGACAATGGCGACATGCGGCAGCTGCTCGCCTCATTGCTCGGCACCGACTATAATGTGATCGCCGCCTCCAACGCCCTTGCGGGGCTCAAGAAGGCCAGGAAGTATGTGCCCGATCTCATAATATGCGACGTCATGATGCCCGGCATGGACGGCATGGAATGCTGCCGCAGGCTCAAGGATGAAGTGAGCACTTCGCATATACCTGTGCTCATGCTCACGGCCTGCTCCATGGATGAGCAGAGGGCGCAGGGCTATGCCAGCGGAGCCGACGGCTACCTCTCCAAGCCATTCGGCAACGCGGTGCTGAAGGCTCGGTGCGCCTCACTGGTCGACAACAGGAAGCGCATCAGCGAGCTCTTGCGCCGTCCGGGCGCCCCAGCCGAACAAAAGAACAGGCAGGAGATCAAGCCGCAAGGGGGAGACATAGACAATGACTTCTACAATCGTTTCCTTGAGATAATGGAGCAGGAGATGGGCAATTCCTCACTCGTGATCGATGCGATAGCGTCGAAAATGGGCCTGGAGAGGACTCAATTTTATAGGAAAATAAAATCACTCACCAATTACTCGCCCGTAGAGCTCATAAGGAAGATACGCCTCGACAAGGGGCGCCGTCTGCTTCTCTCCACCGACAGGTCGATAAGCGAGATTGCCTATGAGACCGGCTTCTCCACGCCGGCATACTTCACACGTTGCTATAGAGAGAATTTCGGCGAGACCCCTACCGAGACCCGCAGCAAGCACTGAGCCCTCCTCTCGCAATCCCTATATCAGGCATATTCGTTTCCTTGCCCCCTCATGGGGCGGAGAAGCGGGTGTGCCTGTAGTGTTTTCAATATTAAAAATGTTGCAAAACATGTTAAATTTCGACATGTGCACGAATCTTCATATTCACTACAACATAATTTATAGGCAGTCCTGCAGCATGTTATTAACTTTGCGCACAGAAAAACTCATTAAACACAACTAATCATGAAAAGATCATTTCTCAGTGCAGTCTTGCTATGCGCAATGGCAATTATTGCACAAGCGCAGAACATCACTGTGCACGGGACGGTGCTCTCGCAGACCGATAATGAGCCGCTCATAGGAGCCACCGTGCTTAGTGAAGCGACAAAGCTCGGTACCGCCACCGACATCGACGGAAGCTTCTCGATCACAGTCCCGGAGGGCACGATGCTTAAAGTGTCGTACGTGGGATACACCGCTGCCGAAGAAACGGCATCTCCCGAAATGACAATCTACCTTAATGAAGATTCAGCCCTGCTCGATGAAGTGGTGGTGGTAGGCTATCAGACGGTGCGTAAAGCCGATCTCACCGGCGCCGTCTCTGTCGTATCGACCAAGGCGCTGGAGACCTCATCTGATCCCGACCCCATGCGCGCCCTGCAGGGAAAGGTGCCGGGAATGACAGTGACAGGCAATGGCTCGCCGAGCGGCACAGGAAGTGTGCGCATACGCGGCATAGGCTCCTTCAACGCATCGCAGGATCCTCTCTTCGTGATAGACGGCGTGCCTACCACTGCCTCCCTGAATTCTCTCAACATGAATGACATAGAGAGCATGCAGGTGCTAAAGGACGCCGCATCCGCCTCGATCTACGGTTCGCGTGCGGCCAACGGCGTGATAATCATAACCACAAAGAAGGGCAAAGCCTCCAAGGATAAGATCAGTGTGAGCTTCGCGGCCAATCTCACAGCCCAGTTCTACTCCTCTCAATCCATGATGAAGCTCCTCGACACATCCGGATATGCCACGGCGATGGCTCAGGCCGCTCTGAACGACGGCATTGACCCCGTGGCCTACGCATCCGGCTATGGCTTGAATCTCAACGCATCTTCGGGCTTCCCCATACGTGTATATGACATAGCCGACAACAGATATGTGGATTACACGGTGAATGGTCTCTACGACGGCTACATCAATTCCAAGCGCACCATGAGGATGTCCGACACCGACTGGCTCAAGGAGATATCCCGCACCGGATTAGCTCAGAGCTATGATGCATCCATCTCATCGGCCAGCGACCGCTCTAATCTCTTCTTCTCTCTCGGCTATAAGAGAAACGACGGCATTCTCAAATACACCAATTTCGAGAATATTGCCATGCGCCTCAATTCCACTTTCCATATTAATCCCATAGTCTCCGTAGGCGAGAACCTTACCCTCACCTATACAAAGCAGGTAGACTGTCAGCCTATGGAAAACGCTCTCAAGATGCCCTCCATAGTCCCCGTATTTGAGACTGACGGCACAACGTATGCGGGCCCGGTGGGCAGCATGGCCGACCGGCAGAACCCTCTGCGCGAACTCGCCTTCAACAAGGATAACGCTCTTAACATGTGGCGCATATTCGGCAATGCCTTCATCGATGTCAAGCCCCTGCCGGGACTCGTGCTCCGCAGTAATTTCGGCCTGGACTTCGACGCTGCTTTCATCCATTCCTACAACTACACCTTCCACAGCGATATCGTGAACAACGATACCAACTCCACCACACTCTCTCAGGCCAATGATGCCAAATGGACATGGACTAACACTGCCAACTATAATTTCACTCTCGCGCAGGATCACATGTTCAACATCCTGGCCGGCATGGAGTTGTTCCGCCAGAGTCGCATCGACTTCTCCGGATACAATGAGGACTACGACATAGAGACGCCCGACTATATGTATCCCGACGCTTCGGTGGGCGTGGAGAAGTCTACCGGCAATAAGTCGGCCTACGCCCTGGCTTCCTTCTTCGGAAAGATCGACTATAACTGGCGCAACCTTCTGCTCGCCTCGTTCACCATACGCCGCGACGGTTCATCACGATTCGGCAAAAACAATCGATACGGCACATTTCCCGCAGCCACTCTCGGATATCGCATATCCGAAAACTTACGCAAACAATGGCTGAATGATCTCAAGGTGCGCCTCTCCTGGGGCACTACCGGCAATCAGGCCATATCCAACACTGCCCGCTATGCACTATATGTGGCCGACTACGGCAATGACCGAGTCACCTCCACTGCCTATGACCTCCTCCTCCAGCAGAGCGGAATCTTCCCCTCGGGATACATTGCAAGCCAGACGGCCAACGACAACCTCAAGTGGGAGACCACGATCCAGTATAACGCCGGCGTGGACTATAGCATGTTCAACGACCGTCTCTTCGGCACCATCGATGCCTACATCAAGGATGTGAAGGATATGCTCATCACTCCCGCCTATCTCGGTGCTATGGGTGAGGGTGGCGCCTCATGGCTCAACGGACCCTCGCTGCGCAACATGGGCATGGAGTTCCTCATAGGATGGCGCGATGAGCTTCCCTGCGGCCTCACTTACAGGACTTCGCTCAACTTCGATTTCTTCCGCAGCCGTGTGACCTATCTTCCCTCCACCACTACCGGCTCATACGCCCACACCACTACGGAGAATCTCGTGCAGTCACGCCAGCCCTACGGATCTATCGTGGGATACGTGTTCGACGGTATCTTCCAGACTCAGGAGGAAGTCGACGCTTCCGGCCAGGACAACGCCCGCCTCGGCGGAATGAAATATGCCGACCTCACAGGCGACGGACGCATCACCCCCGATGACCAGACATGGATCTTCAACCCCGTTCCCGATCTCTCTTTCGGCCTCAACATTGAGCTCGGATATAAGAACTTCGATCTCCAGATGTTCTGGCAGGGTGTGCTCGGACAGGATGTCTACAACAATCAGAAGTTCCAGAACGACTTCTGGAGCGTGACCGATGCCGGAAGCAATAAGGGCGACCGTCTGCTCGATGCCTGGCTGCCAAACGTCAATACTTCCTCCACCATACCCATGCTCACCACCAATAACAAGGGTGATGAAGGCCGCGTCTCATCCTATTTCGTGGAGAACGGCTCCTATGCCAAGCTCCGCACCCTTCAGCTCGGCTACAGCCTCCCGGCGCGCCTGCTTGAGAAGCTGCGCATGAGCAGGGCAAGAGTATACGTCTCCGGCCAGAACCTGCTCACCATCAAGAGCCGCAGCCTCACTTGCTCCGACCCGGAGAATGCCAACTGGGCATACCCCATCCCCACCTCATTATCATTCGGATTCCAGATAGATTTCTAAACAGCCTCTAAATCAATCATAATCATGAAGTCTCTAAAAACATATATATTCATTGCGCTGGCTACAGCGTTATCGGGATGCAACGATTTCATCGATGTCCCCCCCACGGGTGTGGTAAACGGCGAACTTGCCTACGCCCGGCCCGAAAAGATGGTGAATTCAGCCTACGCCGCTATCGGCGACTGCTGGTACAGCTATCCCTTCAATCTCTGGCCCTACGGCGACCTCGGTTCCGATGACTGCCTCAAAGGTGGCGGCGGCACAACCGATACAGGTTATCACCCCATGGAGATATGGTCTACCCTCACCTCCACTCCCGGCGAGCTCGACGAGCTGTGGTACCGCCTCTACTGCAATGTCTCCCGCTGCAACCGCGCCCTCTCATCGCTTGAGCAGTATGGTGTGGAGAAGCTCGGTGAGGCCACTGCCGCCCAGCGTGAGGCCGAAGTGCATTTCCTGCGCGGCCACAGCTACTTCAAGCTCGTGACCATGTTCCGACAGGTGCCCTGGATAGACAAGGCCGTGTTTGAGCAGAGCACGCATGAGAATGTGAAGAACAATGCGTATACCTATGAGGAACTGATGGGCAAGGTCATAAAGGAATTCGAGATGGCTTACGAGGGCCTGCCCATGGAAGTGGAAGATGGCGGAGGACGTGCCAACAAGGTGGCCGCCGCGGCTTATCTGGCCAAGTGCTGGCTCACCCTTGCCTGGGGCGACGGCTATGAGGCCACCAACGGTGTGGACTTCATCAATGAGGAGTACATGAAGAAGGTGGTGGAATACACCGAGGTGGTGAAGCAGTCGAAATATGGCTATCTTGAGGACTTCGGCGACATATTCCTGCCGGAATTCAAGAACAGCAAGGAATCGATCTTTGCAGTGCAGACGTCGCAGTACACCGAAGACAACACTCGCTTCGGCCGTGCCAACTGGTCGAACACTCTCAACGGATGCTGGGGAATATGGTCATGCGGATGGGACTTTCACAAGCCTTCGCAGAATCTCGTGAACGCTTTCAAGACGGAGGATGGCCTGCCCATGTTCGACACCTTCAATGACAAGAATGAATATCCGGTCAATGGCCATCCCACGGCTCAGAAGTGGGATCCCCGCCTGTTCCACACCGTAGGCATGCCCTCTTTCCCTTACAAGTATGAGAGTGAGTACACGCTTACCACCGACAATTCACGCACACCTAACACCTATGGATACTACACTTCGCTGAAGGAAGTGCCGCAGCGCAGCGCAGGCGAGACATTTGAAGGCTCCTGGCAGGCTTTTGCCATGAATGACTACGTGTTCCGCTACACCGATGTGATGCTCATGAGGGCCGAGGCGCTCATAGAACTCGGACGCCTTTCCGAAGCCCGGGAGATAATAAACGAAATACGCATGCGTGCCGCCAATTCCATCGATAAGCACATATCCTATGCCAAGGATTTCTGCGAGATAAAGCCTTATCCTGCATCTTACTTCGCCGACAAGGAGTCCTCTCGCAAGTGTCTGCGCTGGGAGCGCCGCCTTGAGATGGCCATGGAGAGCAGCCGCTACTTCGATCTCCGCCGCTGGGGCATAGCCTCCAAGGTGCTCAACGCTTATTTTGAGACTGAGAAGAATGCAAGCTACAACGGCACCAAATACGGACAGTATTATCAGGATGCGCATTACACTCCCGGAAAGAACGAGTTCTATCCCATTCCCTACAACCAGCTCTATTACGTGCCCGGACTATATGTGCAGAACAAGGGCTATAATTGATATGTAGCAGAGAGTAAACATTTTTTCATACTTGCCTCCGGCTCCTGCGCGAAGCAGATGCCGGAGGCTTCCCATTTTCATATTGATTTTTCAGCAAGCACTAATAACATATATCAACCTTAATCCCCTTACGGTTGTTATAATTATAAAAAGCTATCGATCACTATTTAAAACACGTAATGAATATGGAAAAGTATGTTTGCACTGTATGCGGCTGGGTGTATGACCCCGCTATAGGCGATCCCGAAAATGGTATAGAGCCTGGAACACCCTTTGCTGATCTTCCCGATGAGTGGGTGTGCCCCGAATGCGGATTAGGCAAGGAAGTGTTTGAGCCGCAGTCATAGAAATGTATCATATCCCTCAGCACTTATTCACCCGCCCCGGATCTTGATCCCGGGCGGGTGAATATTTTTATTGTAAAGCGGGGGCTTATTCAAGTTCGCCCCTCATGGAGTCTTCGAATAGCGACAGGGCGGCCTTGGCTCCTTCCCCCATAGCCACCACTATCTGCTTGTAGGGCACGTCTGTGACATCGCCCGCCGCATATACGCCTTTTACTGATGTGCGGCAGCGGTCATCCACCGTAATCTCGCCGGCACGGTTCAGAGACAGCGACTCTTTGAAGAGAGCGCTGTTGGCCACGAGTCCTATCTGTACGAAGACACCTTCCACGGGATAGAGATGCTCCTGGTCGCTCAGTCGGTCTTTCACCTTGATGCCCGACACGCTCTTGCCATCTCCTTCTATGCCGAGCACCTGGGTGGAGAGATGGAAGTCGATGTTGCCCATGGAGCGCGCCTTGTCCTGGAGCACGCCGTCGGCCTTGAGGGAATCCATGAATTCAAACACATCTACGTGCGGGCATATTCCGGCCAGGTCAATAGCCGCCTCTATGCCGGAGTTGCCTCCGCCCACCACGGCTACCCGCTTTCCGGCATAGAAGGGCCCGTCGCAATGTGTGCAGAAAGCCACACCGTGACCTATATGCTCGCTCTCGCCCGGCACCGCAAGCTTTCTCCATCCCGCTCCGGTGGCAATGACAAGGGCCCTTGCCGTGAATGTCTCATTGGCGCAGGTGAGGCTCTTGCGCGGGCCGGAGATGTCTGCCGCAGTCACAGTGCGGTTCTCAAAGATGTCAATGGCGTAACGGCTCAGGTGCTCTCTCAGATCCGATGCCAGTTTCGTGCCTGTGGTCTCAGGCACTGATATGAGGTTCTCTATGCCCGATGTCTCCTTTACCTGTCCCCCTATGGTCTTGGCCACTACCGCAGTGCGAAATCCCTTTCGTGCGGCATAGACGGCTGCGGCCACGCCGGCCGGGCCTCCCCCCAGGATAATTGCATCATATTCCCTCACGACAGGCACTCCGTCGCCTGCCTCCTCAGTGCCGAGAAGCACCTCCAGCTTGTCAAGCAGGTCGCCGAGAGAGGAGCGCCCCACGCTGAGCACATGGTCGCCGGCATAGACAGTGGGCACTGACTGTATGCCAAGCTCCTTCACCGTCTCGGGCACTACGGCACCGTCGGTCACCACATGCTCGATGCCGGGATTAAGCAGAGCGATCACATTGAGCGCCTGGGCCACATCAGGGCAGTTGGTGCAGGATAGCGACACGAATGTGCGCAGCCTCACCGGCCCTCTTAGAGCCTTAATCCTGGAGGCCAGCGCAGGGTCGGGGAGATTCTTCCCCTGGCCGTCGGCATTGAGCACGGCCAGGAGAAGCGTGGTGAACTCATGGCCGTTAGGTATCCCGCAGAATGTCACTCCGGTAGGGGTGTGGTCACGGATTATCTCAAATTCGGGTGCGTCGCCGGTCTCATGGGCCGTCTCCACCGACAGGCGGGGCGAAGATGCCGCCACATCTTCAAGAAATTCCCTCATCTGCGCGACGGCGCTTTCATCCCTCGTGCCTGTCATGCGGAAGCACAGCGAAGCATGCAGATTGGCGAAGATGCTCTTAAGTTGATCCTTTATGTTATTGTCAAGCATAATAAAAAAACTCGGGTTTATTAAAAAAACGATCCCGGCCAGAGAAGTAAAGCTCAGCCGGGATCGCCAGTAAATATCAATCGTATAAATATTTTGGTCTCTATCAGATCTTGCCTACGAGATCGATGCTCGGCTTGAGAGTGGCCTGACCCTGTTTCCACTTGGCGGGGCACACCTCGCCGTCATGAGTGGCTACAAACTGCGCGGCCTCCACCTTGCGCAACAATTCCTCGGCATTGCGGCCTATGCTGTTGTCCTGAATCTCCACGAGCTTTATCAGGCCCTCGGGATTGCATACGAAAGTGCCGCGATAGGCCATGCCATCATCCTCGATCATAACGCCGAAAGCGCGGCTTAGGAGACCTGTGGGATCGGCCAGCATGGGATATTGTATTTTCCTGATGCTGTCGGAGGTGTCGTGCCAGGCTTTGTGTACAAACTGGGAGTCGGTGCTCACGGAGTAAACCTCTACGCCCAGAGCCTTGAATTTTTCATAGTTGTCGGCCATGTCTTCCAGCTCCGTGGGGCACACGAAGGTAAAGTCTGCGGGATAAAAGAAGAAGACAGCCCATTTGCCGAGCACGTCCTTGTCGGTCACGGTCTTGAACTCGCCATTGTGATAGGCCTGCACCTTGAACTCAGGGATATGAGTATTGATGATTGATTCCATTGGGATGTGTGTTTTTTGTTTGTTAAGTTTATTTCGTTTTCATATGGATAACATCATGGCCTCACCGATAGTTTAGTCTCGATATTTAATTAATCATAAATAAGTAGTTCTCATCCCCTCCGATATTTTACCCCCGCCTCCCGATTAGCAATGAATAAGTAGGTCCCCATTATGGAGTGCTGATGCGGCATATGAGGATGTTGACAGGCGAAGAGCGCCATGTGATATTGAATTCAAATATCTCTATCGAGGCCATAGGGCACCTCCGGTTCGGATACTTCTGCTACTTGATGGGGAATTGAAGTATAGTAGCCACAGCGGATATAAAGAAGGCGACGTGCCAGTTCATCTAGAATCTTTTCGCGCCGGTCTTTGTTTTTAAGATCGCATTCCCAAATTATAATGACGTTCCATCCTTTGGCTTCCAATGCGGCCTGCACTGCTGCGTCACGCTCGCGATTGCGGTTGATCTTGTTACTCCAAAATGCGGAATTGGACTTGGGAATCCTGTGATATTTACAATTCTCATGACCGTGCCAGAAGCATCCGTTCACGAACACCACGGTGCGGATGGAACGGAAGACAAGATCAGGTGAACCGGGTAATTTCCGATTGTGTAGTCCATATCTGAACCCACGGGCGTGAAGATAACGGCGCACGAGCATTTCAGGCCTCGTGTCCGTCCCCTTGACAGCCGCCATACAACGGTGTCGTTGCTCCGGTGTCATTGTGTCTGCCACAGATACGTAATGCCTCTATATACAGGAAAATTCCAATAGGACACCGCTCTATTTTGATACCGTGACACCATATCGGCGTTCGGTGAGCGCGCGCACTTTATACGTTATATCGGTGCCCGGATTTTGTTCGATAATATTCAAGATGGAAGAAAAATCGGCATATCCATCACGTGATACAGTACATTCATGATAGCAGTATGTTCCTAATTCTTCCGACCGTATCGCTACAATCTTCGAGCCATAGATGTCATCATTCACTCCGAGTGCGAATTTAGGTGCGATAACGATGCAAAATTTCGCGCCATGCTTACTGATATGTTTCCCTATGCGCCCGGGATGAATAGATTCCAGGGCTTTATTGCGGGTCTTCGCATCTACGTTCATTTTGTATCGTTCGTATGATGGAAGTTCTTCCATTGTACATAGCAAGTCTGTGTTTCCTGCGCCGGAGATTATTTCCACATCCAGGGTCTCACGGAATAATTCAATGAATGGCTTAAGCGCTTGCTCGAATTCTTTTCCGTCACGACTGCCAAATTTGGACGCATGTACCATTTTTGTGATGGTTTCAGAAATGATGCTCTTTCTGTCGACAGAGGTATTTATACATCCAAGATATGAGAGCGGTTCGATTTCATATATATTTGTCAGCCAATCCTGTCGATTTGCGATGTACTCGTCATTTTCCTTAGTGGGTATGTCAAAAGCCGAAAAAGAGTTGTCAAGTCTTTCTGCCGCCTCTGTGATTTCGGGGTTGAGACATATGTATCCTGAAATTTTGGCTCTGGACTTATAGGCGTCGTTCCTGTAGGATTGTCCGGTATGCCGAAATCTGAACAAATTTCCTCCATTATGATTGGCATCACCTATGATATTCAGCACACCGAAGTTGCAGAACAATCTAAGAAAATAGTAATTAATTTCGTGTGAGACATTGGCGAAAAGCGATTCCCAGTCATCAATAGATGTAAAGAGAGCCCATTTTGCATCATAAGACAAACTGCGGAATTCAATGATGCTCTGAACGAGTGATTCATAGATGTCTGGAGTCAATCTTTCAAGAAAGGGAATGAACCATATGGTCTCATCGATGTAGAGTCTCTTCTCAAGTCGAGAGTCCAGTAGGAGTTTGACAAGCAATCTGCCGATATATATTTCAAAACAATCAGGCGTGCGATTGAAAGGGTGTGGATACTGCATGGAATATAGATTGACAAGAAAATTCTTTTTCTTCTCAATCTCATTATCGGTCGTAAGAATATTGTAGGTCATGGGAGAGGGCATAAATCCTTTTCGTAAAGCACCTTTAACATGCTGCTTAGGAATGTTATACTTATACCCTAGCATGTAAAAGCATGCCTGGAGAAGTCTTACTCCTATAGTTATGGCGGAGCCTCTGTGGCCGTCTTTACCCATGTCTCCGGTGCGCCCCTGAGCGATTGAATCATGCACGAGCTCATCGAGTGAGAATCCCGACTGGCGATTACTGATGAGCCGTGTAAAGTCGGCTATGATATTTTGGGAATTGACGTTTTTGTCGATGATCCATTTATGGGTCATTGACCTCCTGAGTTTTATCATACTTTTATTCCACTTATTATTTGTTCACTGAATCGGGGAGGAATGGCTTCTCCTACTATTTCCCGGATAAATTGGTCAGAACACCACTCGGGTAAATTCCAGTCGGCAGGAAGAGAAGAGACAATGAACAATTCGCGCAGAGTGAGCACTCGCGCATCGCTGTGAGTGCCGTCTTCCAATAGCCTTCCGGGATGAGCGTTGTTATGGCTGCCTATGTTGCCGCTGTTTTTGGCGCGCGCCGGACATGGTTCATCCCACTTCATACGGGCAAAAGTGTTGTGAAACCCTTTCATACGGCACCCTTGGGCTGTTTTGGGATAATACACCGGATTGAGAAAAGCAGATTTCCCTTCGGGGGTATGTCTCATAGCCTCGATATAGCGATCGTTGATTTTTTTTGCATAATGCCATTTTATTCCGCTGTCTTCTCCAGGTTCCAACGATGGCAGATGCCCGATGGCTTCCCTGAGAGTGATTTCAGACTGAGGCTTTGGATTAGTCCACCTCAACCCTTTGCGCCATATCTTGATGAATCCACGTGGCCTGCTCTGCGGTACTCCAAAATCCTTGGCGTTAAGAACGAAACTCTCAATATTGTAGACATCGCCGTATTTTATTGAGATGATGTCTGTGAGGGTCATCGGCTTGTTTTCATAAGGAAAATACAGCTTGAGAAATTTAGGCACATTCTCAATAAGCACATAATCGAAGTTACATGCATCCATCATGTCAAACGCATAGAAAATAAGATAGTTGCGTTTGTCATCCTTGTAATCTTTTTTGCCGAGACTGCTCATGCCTTGACACGGAGGTGTGGCTATTAGAAAACGACAGTCTGATTGAATAATAGCTTTTTTAACGCGTTCAAAAACATCCGGCACAGTAATATCGCCGCATATTGTAGTACAGTCAGGATAAAGCCAAGAGTGTACGTCGCAACGAGTCTTCAATAATTCTGAGGCTACGACTATGTCTATGCCATTCTGTCTGAAATATGTCTCTGCTATGCCTGCGCTGCAGAATAATGATGCTCCGTTCATTATGCTTTGGGTTTGATGTTCTTGCATACGGCCTCCATTAGAAGAGGTGGCACTCCTTCTCCTATCATATAGCGGAGTTGATTTTCGGATGCAAAATCTGGTAAATCTATGTCGGGATCTATGGAACTCAGAATGAGCAGTTCGCGTAAAGTGAGCACTCTTGCATCGCTATAAAGCCCTCCACCCAATGGCCTGCCGGGATGGACTGTGTGTGTGGAAGAAACAATGTCACTGCGCATTGTTATGGTTGGAGCCGGCTTATCCCAATCTATTCTTTTATATGTATATGGATAGCCGGTGATTTTTGTGCCGTCGGCTCTTTTGGGATAGTGCACGGTGTTTTGAAAAGCTGATTTACCTGTAGGCGTGTGGCGCATATAAATGACGTGCTCTTTTGTATGGCGCCTGGCATTATGATGTTTTAGCGTTGATGTGTCGCCGGCCTCAAGGCTCGGAAGTTCTCCTATGGCATCGCGTACAGTCACATGGCGGTCTGTCTTTTCGGGCGAAGAGAATAAATAATTGTCCTTCCACATCACTATGATGAGGCGCTTGCGTGATTGAGGCACTCCGTAATCCGCCGCATTGTAGATGTTTGCATCAATATTATAAGTCTTTCTGTATTTCTTATTTAGGATGGACACGATGTCCAGTGTGTCATTCTCATAAGGAAATTGCATCTTGATGAACCGATCTACGTTCTCTATAATCACCACATCGGGACACACCTGGTCCACTATATCTAGTGCATGAAATATAAGATAATTGCGGGAATCCTTGAGCCATTGGGTATTACGCTTGTTTTTTCCTATGAGTGACACTCCTTGGCAAGGCGGAGTGGCTAAAATGAATTTTACATTCTTAGCTATGGATTCTTGAATTATTTCATCCTTCACTGATTGCTCTGTTAAGTCTCCGCATATCATTTTTGCGCCGGGATGTAAGAATGAATGCACCCTGCTACGTATCGGCAATAATTCATTTGCCAATACAAAGTCAACATAGGGGGAGAGGTTTAATTCCGCTACACCGGCGCTTGCAAATAGTGAGAGACCTTTCATATAGGTATAGTTTGGCAGATTTTGTGCTGAATGTAACTTAAATGAGCCTAAATAACCAGAGTTTATAAATTGCAAAGTTAGTAAAAATAAGTGAGATGATTGCTATCAGTGTAGTTGGTATTGTAAAAATAATCGGGCGGGAGCCGTGACGGTGGATTGATTCCGTCGCGGCTCCCGCTTATCTATCGGTTATGTGTATGTGTGGGCCGGGGGGATTACATCATGCCGCCCATGCCGCCCATGCCGGGTGCGGGCATGGCAGGTGCGGGGTTCTCCTCTTTCTTGTCGGCGATCACGCACTCTGTGGTGAGGAACATGCCTGCTATGCTGGCTGCGTTCTCAAGGGCCACACGGGTCACCTTGGCGGGATCGATCACGCCTGTGGCGAAGAAGTTTTCAAAGGAGTCGGTGCGGGCATTGAAGCCGAAGTCATCGCTGCCTTCCTTCACGCGCTGCACCACTACTGCTCCCTCAAGACCGGCGTTCGACACGATCTGGCGCAGGGGTTCCTCAATGGCACGGCGTATGATGGCTATGCCTGTGGTCTCATCGGCGTTATCACCCTTGAGCTCGGCCAGGGCGGGCAGAGTGCGGATATAGGCAGTGCCGCCTCCGGGCACGATGCCCTCTTCCACAGCTGCGCGGGTGGCTGATAGAGCGTCATCCACACGGTCTTTCTTCTCTTTCATCTCCACCTCGGAGGGGGCGCCTATGTAGAGCACGGCCACACCGCCGGCGAGCTTGGCGAGACGCTCCTGGAGCTTCTCCTTGTCATAGGTGGATGTCGAAGTCTCGATCTGAGCCTTGATCTGGGCCACACGTGCGGCGATAGCATCCTTGGAGCCGGCGCCGTTTATAATGGTGGTATTATCCTTGTTGACAGTGATTTTTTCGGCAGTGCCGAGATCCTGAAGCGTTGCGGCAGAGAGCTGCATGCCCTTCACTTCGGAGATCACGTTGCCTCCTGTGAGAGTGGCGATATCCTCAAGCATCTCCTTGCGGCGGTCGCCGAAGCCGGGAGCCTTCACGGCGCATATCTTCAGGGATCCGCGCAGGCGGTTGACCACGAGAGTGGCAAGAGCCTCATTGTCCACATCCTCGGCGATTATGAGAAGACCGCGACCGCTCTGGGCCGATGCCTCAAGGATGGGGAGAAGATCTTTCAGGTTGGAGATCTTCTTGTCATAGAGCAGGATATAGGGGCTATCCATCTCGCATTCCATCTTCTCGGTGTTGGTCACGAAGTAGGGAGAGATGTATCCGCGGTCAAACTGCATGCCCTCCACTACATCCACGGTAGTATCGGTGCCCTTGGCTTCTTCCACTGTTATCACGCCCTCCTTGCCTGCCTTGCGCATGGCCTCGGCGATAAGGCGGCCTATCTGCTCATCGCCGTTGGCGGAGATGCGGGCCACGTTCTCTATCTTGTCGAAGTCATCGCCCACCTCGCGGCTCTGTGCTGCGATTCCTTTCACCACGCAGCTCACGGCCTTGTCGATGCCGCGCTTGAGATCCATGGGGTTGGCACCTGCGGCCACATTCTTCAGTCCCTCGCGCACGATGGCCTGGGCGAGCACGGTGGCGGTGGTGGTGCCGTCGCCGGCCTGGTCGCCTGTCTTGGAGGCCACTTCCTTCACGAGCTGCGCGCCCATATTCTCGAAGGGATTCTCCAGCTCTATCTCACGGGCTACGGTCACACCATCCTTGGTGATGTGGGGAGCGCCGAATTTCTTTTCGATGATCACGTTGCGACCCTTGGGGCCGAGAGTCACTTTCACTGCGTCGGCAAGAGCGTCTACGCCTGCCTTGAGCTCTTCACGAGCCTTGATATTGAATTTTATTTCTTTAGCCATTGTAGTAAGTGTGTTTTTATAATTTTCAGTCAATGCGTGCGAGCACATCGCTCTGGCGCATGATCAGGTATTTTTCGCCTTCAAGCTCTATTTCCGTGCCGGCATATTTGCCGAAGAGCACAGTGTCGCCTGCCTTGAGCACCATTTCTTCGTCTTTGGTGCCGAGACCGGCAGCCTCGACGGTGCCGCGCAGAGGTTTCTCTTTAGCTGAGTCAGGGATTATGATGCCACCCAGGGTGACTTCTTCGGCTGCTGTGGGCTTGATGAGCACACGGTCAGCAAGGGGAGTGATATTCATATCAGTATAATGTTTTAAAGTTTTATTCCGAGTGAGGGGAATACACATTCTGTGCCAAACTCCATATACGTTAACGCACCACCCCTCGCCAGTGTTTATAATCTCTTGTGAATATGATCTAAAATAATTAAATTTGCCACATGAAACACTGCCTCAGGCCCATTGCCGTTCTTCTTGCAGCATGCATCGCGATAACTGCCACGCGTGGCAGAGACTCTGCCACGCCATATTCTCCGAACCTCTATACCCGTCTGCACCGGGCCGCTGCCGCCTCGGGCCAGCGACGTTTGCCCGGTGATGCCGCGGAACTTCCCCGCCGCGTGTATCCCACTCTTGACCTGGCCGTAGAGGCTCTCGGTGTCGAAGCCCTGCATGAGGGTTATGCGCCCGACATGATTCCTTTCACAGGCAAGGGAGTGACCATCGCTGTGATAGATGCCGGGATTGATCCTCGCCACGAAGCTTTCAGACTGGCCGGAGAGCCTGTCGCTACGCGCGTGGCGAGCTACATGCGCACCATCTCCTCCGCCGAGAGCGGGAGTGGTGAGACGGAATACACCGTGACAACCGCGCCTCTTCATCTGGAGGAACAAGAAATAGATCTGGATATCGAGGGCCACGGCACTCATGTGGCCGGCATAGCCGCCGGCAATGGGGGTGCGGGGCCTTACACGGGCATGGCTCCAGGGGCAGAGCTGTTTATGGTGAGCATGGGGGAGCGTCTCTACGATGATGAGATAGCACTGGGCATGCGGGCGGCCCTTGATTATGCCGATGCTACGGGGCGTCCTATGGTGCTCAATTTCAGCCTCGGTTCTCCGCTCGGCCCTCACAAAGGCACGGATAAGCTCACAGGGATATTGAGGGATTATCCGGCCGAAGGACGCATAGCATGTTTCTCGGCAGGCAATGACGGCTGTTATCATGTCTCGCTCACACGTGATTTCGCCTCACGTCCCGGCGAACTTGCCACAGCCCTGGCCTACTACAACACCGGCACGGCCACACGCAGTGCATATGTCGAGGCTTACAGCATGGATTCCCGGGAATTTGAAATGGCACTCACTGTGATTGATTTCAACGGGAGCGTGCACGAGGTGTGGAGATCGGAGTTCGTTCCCGCAGATGCATTTGACGAGTCAGGGGTGAGCGTGCTTCTTGACTCGGCTGCAGCCTTCTTCCCGGAGCTTGCGGGATATTTCTCCGGAAAAATCCTAATGGCGCGCGGCACTGAGGATGACGGTGCTTTCTCAATGGCTTTGCTGGCCGATTTTCCCGATGCGGAAGTAGACAGCCGTTATGGCCTGGGCCTTGTGGTCCGCTCGGCCGCAAGGGCCGATGTGATGCTGGTCTCCGACTTCAATCAGGCTTACTTCCGCAGCTATTCCATGGACGGATATACGGAAGGAGATGCCGGGTGCTCCATAAGCGAATACTGCACGTCGCCACTTGTGGTGAGCGTGGGCTCGTGGAACACACGCAAGTCCTGGACTGATCTCAAGGGTGATGTCCATGAGCTTGATGAGCAGTTCTACGGTGCCTGCGGAGCGGTGGCCTCCTATTCCTCCTATGGCACGGTGAGAGGCGATGAAAGTATCGTGCTGCCTCATGTGCTTGCTCCTGGCACAGAAGTGATTTCTTCGATACCGGCCATGTATGCCGATAATGCCGTCTACACTCATGACATGGCCGGCAATCCGCAATACTGGGGTAATATGAGCGGCACATCCATGGCGTCGCCGGCAGTGGCCGGGGTCGTGGCGCTATGGCTTGAGGCGTGTCCCCGGCTCACCCGCGACGATGTGATCGAAGTGATGCGGGCCACCTCGGTGCGCGATGAATATGTGGAGCGCGCACCCAACGGAAGTGCCTTCGGCAAGCTTGATGCCTACGAGGGCCTGAAGTATATATTGCAGACGATGGATGTGCCTCTCACCCCCTCTACGCCCTCAGGACTGCTGGTGCGCAGCTGCGGCTCAGGCAAGCTTGAATGTGTGTTGCCGTTCAGCGCGGAGGGAGGTGTAGCGCACCTTTACACCACCGAGGGTATATTGCTTGAGAGCAAGCGCTTCAGCGGCTCCGCCTTCTTCATTACAGCGGCTCCCGGCCTCTACATAGTGAGGGCGGAGACGGCCTCAGGGGAGGCCCGGAGCCGGGTCGCAGTGAGGTGAAAGAGGGCCTGAATGTCGACAAAAACGGGGATTTGACTCCTCCTTATGGGCAATTTGTCGCTTTTTGCGTATGATTATATTGTGAGCAAGAAAAAATTTATTACCTTTGTAGCGGAGAAAATCTCTGATCTTTCTACGCAGAATCAACAAATTATATAACCTACTAAAACTATTAACCTATGGTCAAAAGATTGACAAGCCTGCTCACACTGCTGTGCTGCATCTTTATGCTTCACGCCCAGCAGCCCCAGGCAGCCCAGATCCCTCAGCTTCCGCTTAATCCGCAGGTTAAGCACGGAGTGCTCCCCAATGGTCTTTCTTACTACATCCTCCACAATGAGGAGCCTAAGGAGCGCGCAAACTTCTACATTGCCCAGAAAGTGGGTTCCACCCTTGAGACCAAGGAGCAGCTCGGCCTGGCTCACTTCCTTGAGCACATGGCTTTCAACGGCTCCACCCATTTCCCCGGCAAGAGCATGCTTGAGTATCTCCAGCACAAGGGCATACGCTTCGGTGCCGACATCAACGCCTACACCGGCTTTGATGAGACAGTGTATCGCATCAACAACGTGCCCACCACCGATGTCGCTCTCATGGACTCAATCCTGCTCGTGCTCCACGACTGGAGCGGCGACCTTCTCCTTGAAGATGCCGAGATCGACGCCGAGCGCGGTGTGATTCAGGAGGAATGGCGCACAAGAAACGACGCCAATTCACGCATGATGACAGCCCTGCTTCCCCAGCTCTATCAGGAATATCAGTACACTCAGATGCCCATCGGCACCATGGATGTAGTGATGAACTTCCCCTATCAGGTGCTGCGTGACTACTACCACAAGTGGTATCGTCCCGACCAGCAGGGTATTGTGATAGTAGGTGATTTCGACGTTGTCGAAATGGAAAAGAAAGTCAAAGAACTCTTCTCCACTATCGAGATGCCTGCCAACGCCGCAGAGCGCATATATCCCTCTGTCTCCGACAACAAGGAGCTTATCTATGCCTCTTTCCAGGATCCCGAGCTCCGTAACCAGCTTGTGCAGTTATCCATAAAGATGGAGAAGACACCTTTTGAGCTTCGCTCAGGTATTGACTATTACATAGAGAAGAGCATAGCCGAACATCTCATCATGTCGATGATTGACTCCCGTCTCAGCGAGATGGCCCAGAAGCCCGACTGCGCGTTTGCCTACGCAGGTGTGAGCTTCGGCGACTACTGGGTGTCGAAGACCAAGGGCGCCTTCAATGTAATAGTAGTGCCCAAGTCTGATCCCCGTCTTGCTTTCGAACAGGCATTCTCCGAGGTGGTGCGTGCGTGTCAGACCGGCTTCACCGACTCAGAGCTGAGTCGTGCCAAGGATGAGCTCAAGGCCGGCATGGAGAAGGCTTACAACGAGCGCAACAAGACCAATAGCGATGCTCTCGCCCAGGGCCTTATCCGCCACTTCATAGACAATGAGCCGGAGCCTGGTATAGAAAATGAATGGCAGCTCTTACAGATGCTTCTCCCCAACCTCAATGTGCAGATGTTCAACGATGCTGTGAAAGATATCATCACTCCCGATAATCAGGTGCTCATCGTGTCGATGCCTCAGGTGGATGGCAGCGTGCCTCCCACCCGCGAGGAAATGCTGCAGGTCATAACCTCTTCCATGAACAAGACTTACGAGGCATTTGTGGATGACGTGCTCGATGAGCCCCTCATCGCCAAGATGCCCAAGAAGGGTAAGGTGAAGAAGAGCGAGCAGCTCCCCCAGTTCGGCGCTACGAAGCTCACTCTCTCCAACGGTGCCACGGTATATGTTAAGACCACCGACTTCGCTTCCGACCAGATTCTCTTCACCGCCACTGCCGACTTCGGCAAGCTGAGCTTCCCCGAGTCGCAGGCCGCCAATATCAAGATCTTACCCATGGCCTATGAGATGAGCAACCTCGGCAAGTTCTCTCCCACCCAGCTCCAGAAGGCCCTTGCAGGCAAGCATGTAGGTTCGGAATATTTCCTCGCCAACAACTCTGTCGGCCTCTCAGGCTCCGCTACCGTGAAGGATCTTGAGACCCTCATGCAGATCATCTATCTGCAGTTCACTGCCGTGGCTCCCAATCAGGAGTCTTACGACGCTCTTGTGAACCAGTACACTGCCATCCTCGCCAATGCCGAGGCCACTCCCGACTACCAGTTCAGCAAGGCTATATCCTCCACTCTCTACGACGGCAATCCCCTTATGCAGCGGCTCACCTCCGATGACTTCAAAAAGGCCAACTATGCCGAGATGCTCGACATAGCCCGCAAGAATCTCGCGAATGCCGCCGACTATGACTTCATCTTCGTGGGCAATGTGGATGTCGCTACTATCACTCCCCTCCTGGAGCAGTACATCGCATCGCTTCCCGGCAACGCCAAGAAGGCCAGCAAGCGTCAGAATGTCAAGCTCCCCGTTCCCGCAGGCCAGAAGGAAAACTTCTTCGACTATGCCATGGAGTCTCCCCAGACTAAGGAGTTTGTCGTGATATCAGGCGACAACGTGCCCTATACTCTTGAGAACGAGGTGAAGCTCGGCTTCATCGGTCAGATCCTTGACATGATCTATGTGCGCACTCTCCGCGAAGAGATCGGCGGCACTTACGGCGCATCGGTGGGCTGCTCAATCAACCCCCGCACCGGCCAGTGGATGATACAGTATCTCTATGACACCGGCGCCGACACGAAGCAGGCTCTCGCCGATCGTGCCGTGAGTGACCTCAACGATCTTCTCAAGAATGGTGCCAAGGCCGATGACTTCAATAAAGTGAAGGAGCAGACTCTCAATCAGTACTCCCTCTCCACCAAGAAGAATAGCTACTGGATGAATCAGCTTCAGCAGTACTGCCTCCTCGGCATCGACGGCAACACCGGCATGGAGAAGGCTGTGCGCGATCTCACTCTCGAGCAGCTCAATGCTTTCATGAAGCAGCTCTATGACGGCAAGAACCGCATCCATGTCACCCTCAACGGCGTGAAAAAATAAGAAAAGGCTTAAATCAATTAAATAGGTTGAAATCCGGAACCCGGTCGCGATGACCCGGTTCCGGATTTTTTATTTTACATGACCCCCAATGCGTGTTTCATTAATAATTGCTATCTTTGCGGATATGAGTAAGACAGTCGATTCAATGCACACTATTACGGCACTCCCCGGCAGGAGCAAGGCTTTCAGGAGAATGTATGTGATATTCGCATCCCTGCTGGCCGCACTCTTCGGCTGCATGTTTCTGTTGATGCCTGTGTGTGCCGATGACGTGTGGTATCTTGCCGACTCATGCGGCACTCCCGGCTCCTGGGAATATTTCACATCCACGGCGGCCACATGTCTCGACCACTGGACATATGACACCGGGCGCCTCGCCAACATGGCCACGGCTCCGTTTCTTGCCCTGTTTCCCCGCCGCATATTTGCCCTGGCAAGCATCATTGCGCTGGTCATGATTCTGCTTTTGGGTATCACGCTCTCAAAATCGCCATGGATATCCGGCCGGGCGGCCATATGGATACTTGTGGTATCCTTTGTGCTGCCATGGTTTGAATTCCTCTTCACAGTGGTCTATGCGTCCAATTATATATGGTGTGCGGCCCTCGGTCTACTCTTCTTTTACCTGTTTGTCAACGATAGTTTCACCACCTCCTCCACGGCTCTGATATTTGTGGGAGTGCTCACCGGCTGGTGGCATGAGGGGATGTCAGTGCCGTTGCTCTGCGCATGCCTCTGTTATGTAGCCTCATCCGGAATCAGGGTCACGCGCCGCAGGTGGCTCATGCTCGGCAGCCTGCTTGCAGGTATCCTCATCATCGCCTGCATGCCCGCATTCAGGGCCATGACAGGGGAGAGGGTCTCGCATCTGGTGAAGAGCGTGTGGATAGAGACAATTATAAACGTCTTTGCCTATAATTGCTGTTTTTACATCTATATGCTTCTTCTGCTTGTGGCGTTTGCCATGCGCACAGTGAGGCGGCGGCTTCGTGCTGACAAGGAGGCACGGGCCTTCCTGCTTGCCGTGGCGGCATTCGGCATTGTGGCCACATGCATTTACGTGATGTATTTCAACGGAGCGCGCACCGGGCTCTTCTCCCAGCTCATGTGCGGCATAGGAATCATGAGGCTGACGCCGTTTCTCTTTCCAGCCTCGCGCGGAGGGGCTGTGGCCGGACGCTGTGTCTGCCTGGCCGCCATGGCGCTTTCGCTTGTGAGCGTCATATGGGCCATAGCAGTGCAGGCGCGCCTTAGCCGGGAGCATGAAGATGTATCTGCCTTGGCGGCAGGAGCCAGGAAGGATGGTCGGGGAGAAGTCTTTTATGATGCCACCCCCATAAGCATTGGCCCTGATTTTCTCAAACCGAGTTATATGCTTCTCAATACAGAATATGGTTTGAGAGGCATAGTTCTCATTCCAGAGGCACTTAAGGATTTCACCCCGGGGTCACCCGCAGCGGATAAATGCAGTGATGAGCGGCTGTATATCTATAAGAATCACATAGTGGCAATGGGGCGGATGCCGGAAGAGCGCGTCGATGTGGATATTACCGTAGGAGACGGGCGGGTGCTGCGCAGTAGGGTTCGCATGCGCCGCTTCGCCACCACTGCGGGCGACAGTTGCACGGCAATACTGCCTCACGTAATGCAGGTAGATGCGGATATTGAGGTGAAAGATGCAATGCTGCTGGACTGATAGGGAGTAAATAAAGTTAAAAAACATTAAAAACACAATATGTATGCGTGGGCTGATGCTCTTTCACATGGCAGGATGTGGAATTTTTATTACTTTTGCACTGGAGTAAAAACTGTCGTTGCCGGGAAAGGCGCGTAGTTCGCTCCGGCTCTTGGAATCGGTCAGTCAGACTGTTACATTCTTCGGGCACCTCATATTTATTGTGAGGATGCGCGGCAAGCTACGCACTTCGCTCTCTTGAGAGGCAGGTGGGACGGCTGTCGTGCAGTCCTTTTATTGTATCTAATTGTAAAGCGTAAATGATTGACAGCAAAGCTATTCGGGATTTCGTGGAACGCAGTATCGAGGATTCCGGCCTCTTTATAGTGGATGTGCGCGTGAGTCCCGACAATGTAATTGTCGTTGAGCTTGACGGGCCTCAGGGTGTGGATATAGACACCTGTGTGCAGCTGAGTCGCTCGATAGAGGCGGAATTCCCGCGCGAGCCTGAAGACTATGAGCTTGAGGTGGGTGGCGCCGGCCTCACCGCGCCCTTCAAAGTGCTCGGGCAATATCTCAAGAACATAGGCAATCGGGTGGAGCTTCTTCTCTCCGACGGCCGCAAGCTCAAGGCGCTCCTGCTGGATGCCGACGCCGATGTTGTCAGAGTCTCCTATCCCGAGAAGACAAAGGTGGATGGACAGAAGAAGCCGGTGATGGTCGACCGGGAGGAATCAATACCCATGTCAACCGTGAAGAAGGCCTCTCTCATACTCGAATTCTGATTTGCTGTACAACTTTTAAGAATAATAAATACACTCCATAAATGGCAAAAAAAATTGAAACAGAGAACATGGTGGATCGTTTTGCCGAGTTCAAGGAACTGAAGAACATCGACAAGACCACTATGATCAGCGTGCTGGAAGAATCCTTCCGCAATGTGCTGGCCAAAATGTTCGGCACTGATGAAAACTTCGATGTCATCATGAATCCCGACAAGGGTGACTGCGAGATCTATCAGAATCTTCTCGTAGTGGCTGATGATGAAGTGGAGAATCCGGTGACACAGATAGGCCTGTCGCAGGCTCGCGAAATCGACCCCGAGTGCGAGGTGGGAGAGGATGTGGCCAAGGAAATAATCTTCGCCAAGTTCGGACGCCGTGCGATTCTCAACCTGCGTCAGACTCTTCAGAGCAAGATTCTCGACCTTCAGAACGATGCCCTTTACTCCAAATTCAAGGAGCTTGAGGGAGAGATCATCACCGGCGAGGTGCACCAGATGTGGAAGCGCGAGATGCTGCTCATGGATGAGGATCAGAATGAGCTGATCATGCCCAAGGAGGAGCAGATACCCAGCGACTTCTTCCATAAAGGCGACATAGTGCGCGCCATAGTGAAGCGCGTGGATAACCCCAATGGCAAGCCCAAGATCATCGTCTCCCGCACCGATGAGCGCTTCCTGCGCCGTCTCTTTGAGCAGGAGGTGCCCGAGATTCACGACGGTCTCATCACTATCAAGACCGTGGCCCGCATCCCGGGCGAGCGTGCCAAGATCGCTGTGGAGAGCTACGATGACCGCATCGACCCTGTGGGAGCCTGTGTGGGCATAAAGGGCGCACGTATCCATGGCATAGTGCGCGAGCTCAAGAATGAGAATATCGATGTGCTCAACTATACGGCCAATCCCACTCTCATGATTCAGCGCGCACTCTCTCCGGCACACGTCAACTCCATCCGTATCAATGAAGAAGACAAGAAAGCCGAAGTGTTCCTGCATCCCGATGAAGTGAGCCTCGCCATAGGCAAGGGGGGCTACAACATCCGTCTTGCCTCGATGCTCACCGGCTATACCATCGACGTCTACCGCGACATAGCTCCAAATGAAGAGGACATATATCTCGATGAATTTGCCGATGAGATCGAGCCCTGGATTATCGAGACTCTCAAGAACATGGGTCTGGCCACGGCCAAGTCTGTGCTCAACGCACCCCGCGAGATGCTTGTGAAGCAGGCCGATCTTGAGGAAGAGACCATCGACAAGATCCTGGCTGTGCTCCGCGCCGAGTTTGAAGACTGACGCATGCTCCCCCTCTCTTCTTTAATACATATCCTCAATCCTCTCATTTAAAAAGAATATATGCCAACAAAGATAAGCAAAATAGCAAGAGAACTTAACGTAGGCGTGAGTACTGCCGCAGAGTTTCTGCGCAAGAAGGGCGTGACTGTAGATGACAACCCCAATGCGCGCATAGCCGATGATGCAGTGGACATGCTCTACAAGGAATATGCAGGCGACAAGCAGGCCCGCGCCCGTGTGGATGCCGCCAGTGCCCAGCGCGATGACATGCGTGAGGCGCGCAAGGCCGAGAAGGCTGCCGCTAAGGCTGAGAAGGTGGCTGCCAAGGCTCAGTCGGAGAAGAAAGAAAAACCTGCGCTCAAAGTGCTCGGCAAGGTGGAGCTCGACCGCAATGGCAATGTGGTGAAGCCGACCCCGGCGCCCGCTCCGAAGCCTGAGGCTGAAAGCCGTCCCGCTCCCGAAGCCCCTAAGGCAGAAGCGGCTCCGGCGCCTGCCGCTCCCGAGGCGGCGCCTGTAAAGGCTGAAGTTACTGTCGCCCCCGCCGAGACACCCAAGCCCGAGGCTCCAAAGGCTCCCGAGGCCCCCAAGGCCGCGCAGGAGCAGCCGGAGTCGCAGGTGACTCCGATGCAGGGAGATGTCAAGATACTCACTCCGGAGTCGAAGGCCAATCCCGAGGTGTTCCGTCCTGCCTCTTCGGTGCAGACACCGCAGTTTAAGGTAGTGGGCACTATCGACCTCTCGGCCATCAACTCCTCCACACGCCCTCGCAAGCATGGGGGCAAGGGGCGCGGCGGCGCAGGCACTCATGCCCAGGGTCAGGCGCAAGGTGCGTCGGGCTCATCCCGCCGCAAACGCAACCGCATAGGCAAGGAGAAGGTGGATGTGGAGAAGACGGCCTCTCAGCCCGGCTTCGACAGCTCCCGCCCCAAGAAGCAGAACGGCCAGGGAGGTGCGGCCGCGGGCGACCGCAGCCGGCAGGGTCAGAATCAGAACGCCCAGGGTGGCGGACACGGCAAGCGCTCACGCGGCCAGAAGACTGCGCCGAAGCCTGTGCAGCTCTCCGATGAGGAAGTGCAGAAGCAGGTGAAGGAGACGCTGGCCCGTCTCACCAACAAGCAGACTAAGAAGAGCGTGAAATATCGCCGCGAGAAGCGCGAGGAAGCGCACAACCGCATGGAGCGCGAGGCCCAGCGCGAGGCTGCCGAGAGCAAGGTGATCAAGATTACCGAGTTTGTCACGGTGAATGACCTTGCCAATCTCATGGAAGTGCCCGTCACCAAGATCATAGGCACCTGCATGAGCCTCGGCCTCATGGTGAGCATCAACCAGCGTCTCGATGCCGAGACGATCAATATAGTCGCCGAGGAATTCGGCTTCACCACAGAGTATGTGAGCGCCGAAGTCTCCGAAGCTATCACGGTTGAGGAAGACAAGGAGGAGGATCTGCTCCCGCGTCCCCCCATCGTGACTGTGATGGGCCACGTGGATCACGGCAAGACCTCGCTTCTCGACTATATCCGCAAGGCCAATGTGATAGCCGGCGAGGCTGGCGGCATAACCCAGCACATAGGCGCCTACAATGTGAAGCTTGCCGACGGACGTCACATCACATTCCTCGACACTCCCGGCCATGAGGCATTTACCGCCATGCGTGCCCGTGGCGCCAGGGTCACCGACCTTGCCATAATCATTGTGGCTGCCGATGACAATGTGATGCCGCAGACGGTGGAGGCCATCAACCATGCCTCTGCAGCCGGTGTGCCCATAGTGTTTGCCATCAACAAGATAGACAAGCCTGCCGCTAACCCCGACAAAATCAAGGAGGAACTCTCCGCCATGAATTATCTTGTGGAGGACTGGGGCGGCAAGTATCAGAGCCAGGAGATATCGGCCAAGAAGGGCCTGGGTGTGGACGAGCTTATGGAGAAGGTGCTTCTTGAGGCCGAGATGCTTGACCTCAAGGCCAATCCCGACCGCAATGCCGTAGGCTCCATAATAGAGTCAAGTCTCGACAAGGGGCGCGGATACGTAGCCACGGTGCTCGTGCAGAACGGCACTCTGCGTGTGGGCGACGTAGTGCTTGCCGGCACTCATCACGGCAAGATCCGCGCTATGTTCAATGAGCGCAATCAGCGCGTCACGGAGGCGGGCCCCGCCACTCCCGTGCTCGTGCTCGGTCTCAACGGCGCTCCCACAGCCGGCGACACCTTCAATGTGCTCGACACCGAGCAGGAGGCCCGCGAGATAGCCTCCAAGCGCGAGCAGCTGCAGCGCGAGCTGGCCAACCGCACTCAGAAGCGTCTCGGTCTCAGCGAGCTTGCACGACGCAAGGCTCTTGGCGATTTCCATCAGCTCAACCTCATCGTGAAGGGTGACGTGGACGGCTCCATCGAGGCTCTGTCCGACTCTCTCATCAAGCTCTCCACCCCCGAGGTGCAGGTCAATGTGCTGCATAAGGGTGTGGGCGCCATATCGGAGAGCGACGTCACGCTCGCCGCGGCTTCCGATGCAATCATCATCGGCTTCCAGGTGCGTCCGAGCGCCGCCGCTCGCCGCGAGGCCGAGAAGGAAGGTGTGGAAGTGCGTCTCTACTCCGTGATATACAAGGCTATCGAAGAGGTGAAGGATGCCATGGAAGGCATGCTCTCTCCCGAGATACGAGAGGAGATCACGGGTATGGCCGAGGTGCTTCAGACGTATCATATCTCCAAGGTGGGCACCATAGCCGGTGCGATTGTGCGCGACGGCAAGGTGAAGCGTGCCTCAAAGGTGCGCGTGATACGCGACGGCATTGTAGTGTATACCGGTGAGCTCGGATCACTCAAGCGCTTCAAGGATGATGCCAAGGAAGTGGTGAGCGGATTCGAATGCGGTCTCTCGGTGGCCAATTACAATAACATCGAGACAGGCGACATGATTGAAGCCTATGAAGAGATCGCAGTAAAGAAATCACTCTGATACTGTGAAGATTAACCGGGTATGGATGTGTCTCCGCAACGGATGCACGTCCATACCCTGATTTTTTTAACACACACACAGAAGATGTCTATTCTATATACAGCAGGCATACGTGCTTATACGGCTCTGCTCCATGTCGCCTCATTGCGCAACCGCAAGGCGCGGCTCATGCTCCGCGGCCGTCGCGAGACTCTCGGGCGCATACGCGCCGTGCGCCGTCCGGGGGAGCGATGGGTGTGGGTGCATGCCGCGAGCCTCGGAGAGTTCGAGCAGGGGAGGCCGCTCATGGAGCGTATCGCCTCCGAACACTCCGATGTGAAAATAGCCCTCACCTTCTACAGCCCCTCGGGCTACGAGGTACGCAAAAACTACGCCGGTGCGCACCTGGTGGCCTATCTGCCGGCTGACACTCCCGGGGCCATGAGGCGATTCATAGACGCTTTGGATCCGGAGCTGGCCGTGATGGTGAAATATGAGTTCTGGGGCAATTGCCTGCGGGAGTTGCGTCGCAGAGATATTCCGGTGTTGCTCATTTCGGCCATATTCCGCGAGTCGCAGCTCTTCTTCAGGCCCTGGGGAGGCTGGTATCGCAGGATGCTGCGGTGCTTCAGCCATATCTTTGTGCAGGATGAGTCAAGCCGGAGGCTGCTCGAGGGGGTAGGGGTGACTGATGTGACTGTGGCCGGCGACACCCGCTTCGACCGTGTGACCGACATAATGCGCACCGTCAAGGATATACCTGCGCTTGACGCTCTCACAGCCGGCCGAAGCCGATTCACCATGATATTCGGATCCTCCTGGGAAGCCGATGAAGAGGTGTATTTCCCCTGGCTGCGTGCAAGGGGAGGAGAAGTGAAAGGGGTGATCGCCCCCCACGAGTTTGATGCCTCGCGCCTTGAAGGCATGCGCGAGGCTCTCTCTCCGCTCAAGACATTGCTGCTCAGCGAGATTGCCGATGATCCGGGCCGTGCCGCCGAGGCCGACGTGCTCATCATCGACTGTTTCGGGCTTCTCTCCTCGGCCTATGCCTATGCCTCCGTGGCCTACGTGGGTGGCGGCTTCGGCGCCGGCATCCACAACATCAACGAGGCGGCGGTCTACGGTATCCCCGTCATCTACGGCCCGCGTCATGCAAAATTTCTTGAGGCCCGCGAACTTGCCGAGGTCGGTGGCGGGTTCAGCATAGACAGTCGCGAGAGCTTCGAGCGCCTGACTGACGCCCGCACCGGGCTGCTCAACACCGCAGTAAGAAATAAGGCCGGTGCCGCCGCCGGAGCCTACATCCGCTCCAAACTCGGCGCCACCGACAAAATATATTCCACACTTAAGCTTTGATCTGTCTATGGTTTCCCGAGGTCGTTGTTGCTGACTACGGTGACTTCTGCCCCGGGCAGCGAGGTGTCTCCTACGTATCTGTTACCGGTTATAACATTATTAGTAAAGACAGCTTCTGTAAGATTGCATGTAGCCGTGTTATAAGTTGCATAGGGCACTACCTGTGTGCCGTTGCCCGCGCGGTTGATATACCATGTATTGCCATTCACCCGCAGACTACCGTTATAACTAAACTCTTGACATACCAGTTCAAACCCTCCTGATACGAAGAAATTATCCTCCATCACCACGTGGGCCGTCTGGGTCTGGTCAAGTTTATTGCCACGGTAGAAATATAGTTTGCTATTGCCACGCATACTGTTTCCTCTCATCAGCAGCTCGCAATAGGGCACTCTTTCAATCTGCCCGGAATATACGGTCTCGGTGCAGGTATTGTAGGAGAATTCGAGGCGGCTCGGCTGCTCGTGCAGCAGGAAAGGTTTGATCTGCGTGCGTCCGCTTGTGCCGTATAGTTTGTTGTTGAATGCCTTGGCAGTACCGCCGTTAAGACCGAAGCACACGTGGCCGAAACCTCCGCTGGCCAGCTTTTCTCTTGCATTTATTACATTTCCGGCAAACGTGATACATGGAGGAGTCAACGGTGATTTCGAGGTGGTCATCAGGCAGAAGTCATAAGTCCATTGGTAAGCATTATCAGAATTCTCATAGGCGTGAGTGATTGTGTTGTGACACACCTGGAAATTGGCCGCTTCGCGCCAGTCCTGGAGCCCTAAAAAAGAAAAGACGCGTCTGGCATGTTCGTTCACCTCAATATTATTATAGGCCACCCACACATTTTCGTAGAATACTTTCTGAGTCTCTTTTCCTTCTGCAGCCGAGTCTGTCGGACCGAAAGTGATCATCACATCCGTAGGGCAATCTTTGCTTGAGCTTGTTGGCTTCTTGTAAATGAAAGTATTGCCGGTCACAGTTATGTTACGGCGATATACATAAGTGTTTTCCGCATCTGTGAATAATCCGGACAGCTTATTGTAAGGCGCGGCATTTCCGAAGATGGCGAGCAGTTCATCGTTGCCGTATTTCTGAAAATAATTGTTGGTGACATGCACGTTATTCATATTGCCTCTCAGCTGGAGAATGCAGCCGTGAGTATTGCCTGCCAATAATCCGTTATTGTTGATGAACCTGCAGCCGTTTACGGTTATGTTGTCCGACGCGCGAATGTCCAGGGTTGAAATCATGCCGTTTTCAAGCGTGCTGGTCACATTGTTGAAAATTACCGACGATGCGAACCATATTTTGATGAGATACATTCCTCGTTTTGTAAAAATATTATATCCACTTCCTTTTGTAGGGCGCATGAATTCAAGATCCTCAAAGACTACCGACACTCTGTCCTGAGGAGAATTGCCTGTAACTGCTATGAGGGCATCATCACCTGACTCGGGATTGTCAAAGTCATTTCCTTCAAAATAAATTTTCGGAGGAGTGCTCAGAGCCGTGTCACCCTGAAGGATCAGGTTACACTTCAGATCATAGTGACGCTTTTGTAATCGAGACACAGCAGATTTTATAGTGATGATTGCAGTATCTTTAGTCGTAAGATTATTAACCTTTGTGCCGAGAATATTTTCAAGAGAATCCCTATGCGTCACGGTGAAATTCACGACTTTCCCGGCACATGAACAATCTGCTGGGGTAGAGGCTGGAACAACTGTGTCGGTAGTGGGCACCGCGTTTGTAGTAAGAGTACAAGAGGCGATTGTTATCGCCGTTAGCATAATTTTCAGGACAGTGTTAGTAAAAATTTTCATAGTATAACTTTTTTTAATTATAACGGGTTGCCAACGTAAATGGTTCACTATTCTTGATTCGAAATCAAGCGTAGTACGGTGTTAAGAATAATTAATATATATCAATTATATTGTGAGTGATGATTTAAAGCACTACCTTTGCAAAATATATCAAAAGGACGTACTAATGAGGAAATTAACTATAAATATAGGTGGTTGGGGGGGTGCGGGAAGATACTTATTGTATCTACTGGCATTTTGGATGGTAGCTATATCGTCTTGCTCCGAAGGAGGACGGGAATCTGTGCCGGAGCCCCCACCCGTGGTTGATCCGCCGGTGGGAATCGGTTGTTGGGAGGGATTCAATCCGCAGTCGGATTATATGGCTGTCATAGGAGATGTGCAGAGTTACGTTTCGGAATCTCGGTACATTCCTTATTTTCAGCAGTCCATGTCGTGGCTTGCGGGGCAGAAACGTCTCGGAGCCAATATCGTTTCCATGCTTTTTGTAGGAGATCTCACCGATAACAATTCTCATGCGCAGTGGTGCGTGTTCAAGGATTGCTCCTCACTCGCTTCCGGCGACATAATGATGGTGGCCGTCTCAGGAAATCATGATTATGATTGGAACAGGAAGGGTGACAGGTATGACGGGATACGCGACCGCCGTACCTGCCATCTCACTCAATATGCCTCCACGCCTCTGTTGCAGGAAAATATAGAGGAGGCGTTCACACTCGATTCCATCGACAATATCGTGGTGCGGCAGGAGTTGGCCGGCAGGCGCATCGACATTGTCGCGCTGGAATTCGGGGTGCGTCCTGAAGTACTTGCCCGCGTCGCCAGGCATGTGAGTTCGCATCCCGAACGTAGGTACATTGTGATGACGCATGAGTTGCTGAATAGGAACGGTACATTTGTGCAGAATTCCTATTCATGGTCGCAATTTCATGATTATTCATCCTGCTCCACCCCGGAGGACGTGTGGGAGCATCTGGTGTATCCTAACGACAATGTCATAGCTATGGTGTGCGGACACAACGGATTTGCCGCAGTCAACACGGAGAAGATCAATGTCGCCGGGAGAGCGGTGCCGATAGTGCTCTTTAATCTGCAGTATTTGGATAACGGAGGAAACGGGCTGGTGCAGTTGTGGGAATTTCCTCGCGACACCAATGACGTGGTGTTAAGGGTGGTAGACACCGGCGCATCGGATTATTTCACGCCACCCGTCGGGATGGACCCTCCCTGTTGCGAATTTCCCATTCGGTTTTCCTACAATTAGGCCGACGGCCGTCATCTTCCGGAGCCGTGATTTCCGGGAGGGACGTGATATGGTATCTCTAAAGGTTAGGAAAAGGCCGCGTCATGATGTGTCTTGATTCGTGACGCGGCCTTTCTGGTTTCTCGGCAGAGCCGTCACCTCACAGAGTCAGCGGGGGCGACAGATGCGGCCGGAGCGGAGGCGTCAGGGCGGGTGGAGGCATCGTGTCTCACTTGCTTGAGCATCTCGCCGGCTTCGCGTCGGGCGTCCTGAAGTTGCTGTTTGTCGGCATCGGAGTGACCCGAGCATGATGAGAGGATGAGGAGGAGGGCAGGGATGTACAGAAGCTTTTTCATTAATCTATGAAATTTGTGTGTCTATTGTTGTGTCAATCAGTTGTCTTTCACTTGAAAGTGAAGGTTATGACATGGTGATATTCTTCATCACGGCGCAGGAGCTGGGAGGGAAACTCCGGATGATTGGGGGCATCGGGGAAACCCTGCATCTCTATGGCCACGCCGTCGTAGTCGGCATAGCTGCGACCGCTTTTCGATAATGGTGAGCCCGAGAGCCAGTTGCCGGTATAGATATGCGCGGCGGGTTGGGTAGAGCCTATCTCGAGCGTGCGACCGCTCTGGGGATCGTGTAGCGTCACCACATTTTCGGTGAACTTGCCGGGAGTCCAGTCGTCTACCACCCATGAAGAGTCATAGCCCTTGGCGAATCTCAACGCCGGGAAATCATGACCGATATCCTTGCCCAGCTCTTTGGGCGAGGTGAAGTCCATGGGGGTGCCTGCCACCGGGTCGATGCTTCCCGTGGGGATGAGCGTGTCGTCGGTGGGCAGATAATTGCGGCACTTCATGGTCAGGAGATGAGAGAGAGCCGAGCCTGAGTTCTCGCCGCGCAGATTCCAGTAAGTGTGGTTGGTGAGATTCACCACTGTGGGAGCCGTTGTGTTAGCCCGGTATCTGATGTTTATGCGGTTGAGATGCTCCTCTATTGTGTATTCCACACTCACGGTGAGACGTCCGGGATATAATTCCTCGAAGTCTCCGCTCACGTAGGAGAATCGCACGCCATTGGGAAGCAGCTCCACTTGCCATGTGCGGTTCTGGAATCCGTCGGGCCCTCCGTGCAGGGCATTAGGCCCATTGTTCACGCGCAGATAGTATTCCGCGCCATCGATGGCGAAGCGGCCCCTGGCGATGCGATTGGCATATCTTCCGGGTGTCTTGCCCATGCAGGGGCCATCGTGCATATAGTCGAGAGGATCGGCATAGCCGAGAGCGACATCGGCCAGATTGCCTGCGGAGTCGGGCACCACGCAGCTGATAATTCCTGCCCCCAGATTGCTGAGTTCAAGCGTCATGCCGCATTCGTTGCTGAGAGTGACAAGGCGTATGCCGCCATCCATGTATCGTTGTTCGATGGTAATCATAACATTGCGGTTTTAAAAAAAATTGGGGGTATGGAAAGTTACTCTACGCGCCGCGCTCCATCGGAGATCACGACGTCATATATCTTGGGTTCATGCCCATATTTTTCAGCAAATTGCTTGCATGCCTCGGCTATGAAGCGGTCGTGGATGGAGTTCTCCACCAGATTGATTGTGCATCCGCCGAAGCCGCCGCCCATTATGCGGGCGCCGGTCACGCCGGTTCTCCGGGCCACATCCACGAGGAAGTCGAGCTCCTCGCAGCTCACCTCGTAGTCTTTAGAGAGTCCCTCATGGGTGGCATACATCATGCGTCCCACTTCCTCATAGTCGCCCCTTCCGAGAGCGGAGCACACGCAGAGCACGCGGTCGCGCTCCTCCACCACATATTTGGCCCTGCGGTAGTCTTCATCGCTTATGGTGACCCGGGCGGCGTTGAGCTCGGCCAGGCTCACATCTCTGAGGCTCGGCACTCCGAGGGCGCGGGCTACGCGCTCGCAGCTTTCACGGCGTTTGTTGTAAGGGGAGTCCTTGAGTTCATGCTTCACCCTGGAGTCGACAAGCACGAGACTGTGGTGCTCGGGGCTGAAGGGGAAATATTCGTAGCTGAGGTCACGGCAGTCAAGGCGTATGAGATGGCCTGCCTTGCCGAATACCGATGCAAACTGATCCATTATGCCGCAGTTTACGCCGCAATAATTATGCTCGGTGCTCTGGCCTATGCGGGCAAGCTCGAATTTTGAGATTGATCCGGCATTGAAGAGCTCGTTGAGAGCGAAAGCGAAGCAGCTTTCCAGGGCAGCCGAGGAGCTGAGCCCTGCGCCCAGAGGCACATTGCCGGCAAAGACAGTGTCGAAACCCTCCACCTTTCCGCCGTGTTTCATTATTTCGCGGCATACGCCGAAGATATATCTGGCCCAGCTCTGCGAGGGGGCGTCTTCTTCGTTTAAACCAAACTCACAGTATTCATCGATGTCAATGGAGAGCGCGCGCACGCTATGGGAGCCGTTGGGGCGTATCTCGGCCATGATCACTTTGTCGATCGCCCCGGGGAAGACAAAGCCTTCGTTATAGTCAGTGTGTTCGCCTATCAGGTTAATGCGCCCGGCAGAGGCGAAAAGTTGTCCTTCGGGCGCTCCGAAACGCTCCACAAATGTCTTGCGGATGAGTTCTTTCATATCCATGGTAGAAAAGTTTTAAAATGAAGCGGCAATCACGGGAAAAACAAGGCCACTTTTCGGTTAATTATCATTATAACGCAAAAGTAAGCATTTTATCTGAAATTATACCATACTCATTGGGAAATTTTATGAAACTTTTATTACTTTTGTGACATGAAACGCCCCGGATTCATATCTCGACATTCTCCGGCAGTGCTTCAGGTGTTTATCTGGACTTTGCTTGCCGTGGTTCCCATCTTCTCCATAATGCTCTACAGTACTGACCCGCTGGAGGGCGTGGTGTCGTGGGTTATAATGATAGGCAGCTGGATGTCAATGTTCTATATCAACTACTATCTGCTCATTCCGCGAGTGCTTTTTCGGAAGGCCGTAGGAAGATTCATCGGCGCCAATGTGGTGTGTGCCATGGCCCTCATGGTGATTGTGCATATAGTGGGTTATATATTTTTTGACAAAAAAGGCTCTTTGAGCGATGACCTTCACTTGGGGCCGGAGATGCTGATGGCTCTCTCTGTGTATCTCACTTTCTTTCTCTTCATCGTTCTTGCCGCAATTTCCATCCGCTCGATGCAGCGGAGCGCGCAGCTTGAGAAAGAGCGGAACCGGGCGGAGCGGGAGCAGAGTGACATGGAGCTGGCACGCCTGAAGAATCAGCTCAACCCGCATTTCCTCTTCAACTCGCTCAACAACATCTCCTCGCTGGCTGCGATAGACCCTGAGAGTGCCCAGGAGGCGATAGCCACTCTCAGCTCCATGCTGCGCTATGTGCTCTATGACACCGCCGCCGCGCTTGTGCCGCTCAGTGCAGAGGCACGCTTCGTGCATGACTATGTGAAGCTCATGAGCATGCGCTACACAGGTTCGCTTAAGCTCGATTTCATAAGCGATTTTCCTGAGGATGCCGGGGCCCTGGTGCCCCCCATGCTCTTTATCTCTCTCATAGAGAATGCCTTCAAGTATGGCGCCAGCAGCACGCATCCATCGGAGATCTCGATAGATGTGCGCGAGGATCGCGAGTCCTGCACACTCACCATGCGCATTGTCAATACTCTGCTTGTCCCGGGCGTGAGCGCCCCCATGGAGAAGGTGAGGCCGGAGAAGCGCGGAGTGGGACTTGTGAATCTGCGCCGCCGGCTTGAGATTCTTTTCCCCGACCGACACATGCTTGCGTGCGGCGCGTGCGGCGCCGGGCTCTATGAAGCAGTAATATCAATACCTCTTGCCTATGCCACGACCGATTAAGTGTATAGTAGTGGATGATGAGCCATTGGCTCTACGGCTCATCACGGCCTTCGTGGAGCGCACGCCGTTTCTACAGATATGCGGAGCCTATCTCTCTGCGGCTGAGGCCCTTGCCGCGATCACTCCGGAGATTCAGGTGGTGTTTCTCGACATAAGTATGCCTGAACTGACCGGACTCGAGCTGGCCAGGCTGCTTCCGCCCGATGTGAAGGTGGTCTTTACCACAGCCTATAGGGAATATGCTTTCGACAGCTATAATGTGCATGCCGCCGACTATATGCTCAAGCCCTTGTCTTATCCGCGTTTTCTGGAAGCTGCCCAGCGCCTTCGCGAACTCTTGCCCGACACCCGCGGGGCCGTGGAGATTGCTTCGCCCAAGGGGGAGGCGCGTGACGGAAGCACGCAGGATTATATATTCGTGAAGTGTGACTACAGGCTCATGCGCATAGATCTTCAGGATATTCTCTATCTCAAGGGGCTGAAGGACTATGTGAGCATATATATGCGCGGACGCAAGACCCCGCTCATAGCCACCTCCACGATGAAGAGCATGGAGGAGAAGCTCACGCCGCCGCGCTTCTGCCGTGTGCACAAGAGCTACATAGTGGCCATGGGAGCTGTGGAGGCCGTGGAGAGGAGCCGTATAAGCATAGGAGAGGAGATGATTCCGGTGAGCGAGGCTTACCGCTCGCGCTTCTTCTCTCTGCTGGAATGATGCCTCTATTTATGATTTTCTCCCCCGTGCTTAAAACAATTGCGGGGTGATGAGAGTTTCTAATTATGCGGGCGTGGCCCGCTCAGTTTTACTGACGCAATAAAAAAACATCCGAGGCTGCTGGGAAGATTATCGGGCGCGTTTAAAGACGCCCGGTGATGATTTCTTTGTAACAGTCTCTTAATCTAATAATTAATCCATGGACAGATACCAAGAAGCATTGGCTGCGAGCCGTGTGCCCGTCTCGGAAGAGGTGGTAAGGGCCGAAGTTGCTAAAATCGTGGAGAAATCTTCAGAATACAATACCCCTGAGGTGCTCCGATTCCTCCTTTCATCAATTGATCTCACCACACTCTCCACTACCGACTCTGTGAGCAGTGTGGCGGCTTTCACGGCAAGGGTCAATGACTTTGACAATGATTATCCGCATCTGCCTAATGTGGCGGCCATATGTGTATACTCCAATTTTGCCGAGGTGGTGCGCGCGAATCTTGATGTGCCGGGCGTGGATGTGGCTGTGGTGGCAGGCGGATTCCCGTCCTCTCAGACTTTTGCCGCAGTGAAGATAGCAGATTGCTCCCTGGCTGTGGCAGGAGGGGCCGATGAGGTGGATATAGTGATGAACCTCGGCTATTTCTTTGATGAAAATTACGAGGATCTCTGCGATGAGATAATCGAGCAGAAGCATGCGGTGAAGAATGCCAAGCTCAAGGTGATTCTTGAGACAGGCGCCCTGCGCACGCCCGAGAACATAAAGCGTGCATCGGTGCTCGCCATGTATTGTGATGCCGACTTCATCAAGACCTCCACTGGCAAGATCTATGAGGGCGCCTCGCTTGAGGCCGCATGGGTGATGTGCCGCTGCATCAAGGAGTATTATGAGGCGACGGGCCGCAAGGTGGGCTTCAAGCCTGCCGGAGGCGTGCGCACGGCCGATGAGGCGGTCAAGTACTATGCAGTGGTGAAGGAAGTGCTTGGAGATGAATGGCTTAATCACAATCTCTTCCGCATAGGAGCCTCTTCGCTTGCCAACTCTCTGCTCTCTGCCATAGAGGGAGAGGAAGTTAAGTATTTCTGATCGAGGAAACGTATGTCGGTCGCCCCCGTCCGGGCCAGCCTTGCTGCTGCGGACGGGGGCGATTCTGTTTTCTTCACTCACCTGTCAGGGGGGCGATTCTCTCCACTCGTGTTATGCGGCGCGAAGAGCGGTTGTTGATGATGAGCGGCACATCTTCGATCTTGAGCGAACTGGTGTCGAGGCCGAAGATTTTGCCGGCATTAGGCTCCATGCGCCGCAGTCGAGCGTGGATGTTCATGAGCATTCTGTCGCGCGGAGAGCACTCGCTTGATTGGGAGAAAATGCGGTGGATGAGGATAAAGCGGAAGTCGCCAGGTATGTTGTGCTCTCTGAGAGAGGGATAACTGCTGGTGAGATTGATGAGCCCGTCGCGCTCCATGTCCTCCACTGCCTGGCGGAAATATACGCTCAGTCGCGGCTGGATTCTGAAGCCTATGCTGAACCGGAAGCTGGTGAGCACACCCGGAATCAGTATGTCGCGCTCATATTCAAGAGTATAGGGATTGTCGGTGAAGTCTACGCGTATTATCCAGTAATGGTCGGCGCGCTTCGGCTGCTTGTTGATTATGGAGTAAATGAGCTTGCTCTCCACCTGAAGCGGGTCGGTGCCACGGCTGAGATACACTACATTGGAGGCATACATGGGAATCTCCCTGTCCTTCCTTATGGCCGAGAGGATGGGGAAGTAGCGCGAGAAGTCATTGAATGTGATGAAGCTGTCTCTTATCACCGAGGCTTTTCTCCACACTATCATCACGGCGCAGACAATGCCGGCGATGAGTACCGTGAACCATCCTCCATGTATGAACTTAAACATGTTGGCCACGAAGAATGCGCCCTCGATTGTGATGAAGATGAAGGCAAACACACCCGTAAGCCACAGCGCCACCCCCTTGTGATGCAGATAGAGGGCAAGCAGCACTGTGGTCATGAGCATTGTCACGGTGATGGCAAGGCCATAGGCTGCTTCCATGTGTGATGAGGTGCGGAAGAGAAGCACGGTGACAAGGCAGCCTATGTAGAGAAACCAGTTGATGAGCGGTATGTAGAGCTGTCCTTTGACTGTGGATGGATACTTTATGCGCAGGCGTGGCCAGAAGTCGAGGCTCATGGCTTCGCTGAATATGGTGAAGGAGCCGCTGAGCAGGGCCTGACTGGCTATGATGGCCGCCCCGGTGCTCATGAGTATTCCGGCAGGCAGGAACCACTCGGGCATCACTGCGTAGAATGGATTGACCGAATGATCATAGCCGCTGCCCCGGGAGATGATCCATGCTCCCTGGCCCAGATAATTGAGGATAAGCATGATCTTCACGAAAATCCAGCTTATGGTGATGTTGCGTCGGCCGCAATGCCCGAGGTCGGAATAAAGAGCCTCGGCACCGGTGGTGCAGAGGAAGACGGCGCCGAGAATGAGAAACCATCCCGGGTAATGGATGAGCAGATTCACTGCATGCCAGGGATTGAAAGCCTCCAATATGGCCCAGCAAGCGGGAATCTGTATCGAGCCCAGCACGCCGAGCATCAGGAACCATGCGAGCATGAAGGGACCGAAGAATCGCCCTATTGTCTTGGTGCCGAGTCTCTGCACAAGGAAGATGGCCGTAATTATGCCGAGCACAATGGGAAGCACAGGAGCCGAGGGACTCAGGTCACGCAGACCTTCTATGGCAGATGTGACAGTCATGGCCGGGGTTATCACTCCGTCGGCGATGAGCGCGGCGGCTCCTATGGCTGCGAGCACATATATCCATCGCCGCCTCGATCCCTTTATGAGGGAGTAGAGGGCGAGGATGCCCCCCTCACCCCTGTTGTCGGCCCGCAGGGCTATGAGCACGTATTTCACAGTGGTCTGTAGCGTGAGTGTCCATATCACGCATGATACTGCGCCTGTGACATAACCGGCGTCGGCCATAGCCTCACCGCCACCCATTATGGCCTTCATCACGTAGAGCGGAGAAGTGCCTATGTCGCCGAACACTATACCTATCGTGACCAGCAAAGCGGCCATGGAGACTCTGTGCATGTGAATGGAGGGGGAGGATGTGGCTTTATCGCTCATAAGCAAAAATTCAGATGAAACAAATTCGTAGAAACCATATAAGTAGATTACAGTTATTAACGCATATCATCATGCTATTGTTGTAATATACAAAAAATAATCGACCGGAGAAGGCCGATTATTTTTGTCACACTCAATGATTGAAAGTCACATGCCATTGTCGCATTCTTTTCCTGAGTCAATCATTGGGACTGAATGGGGCTGATATGGGAAGCCCTCATACGCTTTTTCAACTAATTATTTACTACCTAATCTAAAATGTCGCGCGTTGTCCCAACGGGCGGAATGGCCGGAGCTTCAAGGACATTTTCTGTCTCTTCGGGCGCCTCGGCAGGCTTGCCCTGCATTTATTGTATGCTGCTTGCTCACGGCTATATTTCCTATAGGAAACTGTGCAAAAGTATAATATTAAATTTTATTTTGCAAATGATTTCGTGAATTTGAAAAAAATAACTATATTTGCAGAAATCAAATGACTCAATATAATATTTTTTCTGCATATGCTTATTAAATCAGAAAATACGTCTGCATACCAACTTGATCTTGTTGATATTACAATTCTTCAGGAATTACAGAAAAATGCAAGACTTACACTGAAAGAACTTTCGCAGAAGGCCAATCTAAGTACTACACCCGTCTATGAAAGATGGCGCAGGCTTGAGCAGCTCGGCTATATCAAGCACTATGTAACAGTACTTGATGCAGAAAAACTGCATCAGACCTTCACGGTATATTGCATGGTGAAACTTCAGCGTCTCGACCATGCTACAGCTGTCAATTTTGTGAATAGTGTGGTGAATCTGCCGGAGGTCACGGAATGCTACAATATCTCGGGCGACTACGACTACATGCTGAAGATAATGGTGTCGAACATGAAGACATACAGAGAATTTGTGCTCAATGTGCTCGGCCATATAGAGGCCATAGGCTCGGTCACCTCTTATTTCGTGATGGATGAGATAAAGCAGAGCTTCGAAGTGCCTCTCATGTGATAAGGGGAGCGCATGCATGTAGCATCTGCGCCTGTAATAGCGCAATAAGTAAAGGCCACACCTCGACAGGTATGGCCTTTATTATTATTGTAAAAAATGGAGCTGATTACTTCACGATTACCTTGTAAGTGCGGTCGCCGCAATTCACCATATAGATGCCGGCGGGGAGATCAGTGCGGCCTGCGGGAGTGCCGGCGAGAGTGAAGATGCGGGCATTGGCCGGAGCGTCGATGGCGCCCTTGAGACCGCGTACGGCCACGGCTTCCTCGGCAGTTACATCATCAATGCCTGCGGTGCTCAGGGCAGAGGGCTTGAATACTATTTCATTGGAAGACTCAAGTGCGGGTATCTTTTGCTTCACGCGCACGAGGGCATGAAATTCCGTATCCATTTTATTGTTGGGGAAAGAGTATTCATAGGACGTCTCAAGGCCCATATCCTTCTCGTCAAGACCGTTCTCATAATAGACAGAACCCATGGAGTTGACACGATAGACAGTGAGCAGGTATGATTCGGCCCCCTCTACGGGATCCCATTCGAAGTGCACAGTGTTCTTGTTGAGGCCGGTGTCTGACAGGCGATAAGGAGTGTGGAGCACAGTGGTGAGATCGGGGGTAGAGGTTATGGCGTCATATTCAAAAGAGCTTACACCGGTGGTATTGTCATAGGCAATGTCGGTGAAGTAATGCTGTATTACGCGCGGAGTGGGGGCCTCGATGCACTTGTAGGAGAGCTTGATGCGGGTGTCGGGCGTGATGTAGTTTATGTCCTGGGGCCATGCCGCAAGATTAGCTCTGGTCGAAGTAGTGCCGAGCTCATAGCTTGCCGAGCCGTCGGCCGAGATAAGGTGGCAGCGGTTGCGGGAGGCGGTAGAGTTCACTTTATTGTTGATGAATGTGCTGCGGTTGTAGTCGATGTGCCATATGAGCATGCCGCCGGTGGGAAGGTCGCGGTCCCAGCCCTGCTGGTCGCGGCTTTCGAACACGAAGTATTCATCCCGGTATATTGTGCCGTCCTTTCTGTAGACATTGGCGCGATAAGCCTTGCCGTTGTTGGAGGAAGACTGAAGCTCATATAATCCGGGCTGATCCAGATTGATAGGCTCATCCCAGCCGAATACGTAACGTTCATACGCGCTGTAGTTGCAGGGGGCGTATCCGTCGCCATTGTAGCATCCGCTGTCGAATACGCTCCATGCTCCGGGAGTGGTCATCACCACATAGTTGGGGTCATACAAGTCAGGGAAGCCCATTACGTGGCCGAACTCATGTACGGGAGTGCCTATGCCGTTGAGGGCCCCGTCTTTGTTGATCCAGTGATAGCTGCCGTTCAGCTCGTTGAAGCAGCAGTAGGGGCCGAAGTGCTTTCCGTCGAGCACGGTATTGGTGGAGAATGCGGCACTGTTGTGAGGCCATATGCCCACACCCTCTTGAGTGTCGGCGCCACCGTAGCCGGCATAGAAGAAAATTATGTTGTCTATGACGCCGTCGTTGTCATAGTCGTATTTGGAGAAATCCACCTGATCATCCACAGCCTTGGCTGCTTCGCTCACAGCTTCCTTTACGTTGTCATAGCGGTCGCCTACGTAATAGGAATTTGGCTTGGGGAGGGTCACGGGGCCTACTATGTCGAAAGTGGGGTTGATGCCGCCGCGAGAGCTGTCTACGAGATACTGGCGCATTGAGCCTACGGCGCCGTTGTCGTGATAGTTCTCGCCGTTGAGCAGCTCATTCATGGCCTTCACGGGGTCATCCATACTCCATTTGAGGTCGCTATACTGCATGAGTATGACGAGGTAGTGCACGTCGCCTGTGGTCTTGAAAGTGGTGCGTCCGGAGGAATCGTGATTGGCTATGCGTGCGGGGCCGCGATTGTCGGCAGCGCGGCGCATTTCCGCGTCAAGATTGTTGTAGGCCTCGGTTTTCAGGCTTTCTATAAGTATAGGTGTGGCGGTCATTCGGGCGCCGTTGAGGTCGAGGCGGTAGGCCAGCTTTCCGTCCTGTGCGGGTGTGAGCAGAAAGCCGTTCTCATCAGTAAGATAATTGAAGAATTCATCGCCGATCTGACGCACCATGACGGTTGAGCCGTCTTCAAGAGTGCGGGGCAGCAGGCCGGGATGTGCCGGCACGGCGGATGCGCATAGGGGCAGTGCCATTGCGCATGCGGGCAGAAGATGCTTGATTTTCATTTTATAAAAATAGGATGAGTTGTTGTGTGAGAAAAGTAGTGGAAGGCAGGCAAGTTGCTGAATTCCAAGGTAGTAGATTTTTTTTAATTGAGTACCTCCGAGGAGAATCGAACTCCTATCTAAAGTTTAGGAAACTTCTATTCTATCCGTTGAACTACGGAGGCTTGCAGTTGCAAAGATAGTGCAAATATTCTTAACGGCAAAATAAAATCATGGGAGGCGAATCGTAAAAAATGTTAAGTGCGTTCAGATGTTGGGGAAAGCACGTTTTGCCGGTGACTTTTTTATCTATAAGATTGTGATTTTTATGGGTGAATGTGCTGTGAATCTCGGCAGATTTTTTTAACTTTGTGAAAAATTTGTTATGTCTGACTCAAGGGAAAAGAAAAAAATAGTTTTCAGCACCGGCGCAGGGGTAAGTGCCGAGAGTGGGCTGAGTACTTTCAGAGATGCCGGCGGGCTGTGGGAGCAATATCCTGTGATGCAGGTAGCCTCGGCCGAGGGCTTTGCCGCTGATCCGGCCCTGGTACATAAGTTCTACAACGCCCGTCGCCGCGATCTTGTCTCCAAGGAGCCTAATGAGGCTCATCGCCTGATAGCCGACTTGCAGAGGGACTTCGATGTGAGGGTGATCACTCAGAATGTGGATGATCTTCATGAGCGCGCCGGCTCCCGGGAGGTGCTGCATCTGCACGGGGAGCTGATGAAGTTGCGGGATGTGGCAGATCCCGGGTACATCGAGACGCTTTCCGCTCCTGATCTTGAGTCTTCGCCCGATACGTTGAGCCGCGACGGGAAAGGCAGGCACATGCGTCCTCACATAGTATTCTTCGGAGAAGCGGTGCCCAATATAGAGCCGGCCATGGAGCTGGTGGAGCAGGCCGATGTGTTTGTGGTCATAGGCACCAGCCTCAACGTCTATCCGGCAGCCGGATTGCTGGCCTATGTGAGGAGCGGAGTGCCGATATATTACATTGATCCCTCGCCGGCCGACGTGAAAGGACTCAGGGATGTGACGGTGATACGCAAGAAAGCTACCGAAGGCATGGCGGAGCTGGCGGCGATACTCAGGAATAATCAGTGATTTAATATAAAAAAACAACTTAACTATCAAGTGACTATGAAGAAATTTATTTCAACAGTTGTAGCGGCCATAGCGATGGCAGTGGTGATGTTTAACCTTTCCTCATGCGGTGATACTTCAATGGCCCGTCTTCAGGCAGAGGTGGATAACTTCAACAAGAACGAGGCTCCTCAGGACTGTGGCAATGGCGTGACCATGACAAATTGCAAGCTCGATGACGCCAAGCATCTTCTCGTGTTCAACTTCACGCTCAATGAATCAATGTTTACGGCAGAGGATCTCCAGCCCGTCATGGGAGAGTTCAAGACAGCCATGGCTAACGAGCTGGTGAAGAGCAAGGATGGCGAGAAGCTCGCCAAGCTGCTCTCCGATGTGGACTACGGCATGCAGTTTGTGATCAAAGGAGCCGGCAGCGGCAAGAGCGTGGAGAGCACCATCACGGCAGCAGAAGTCAAGAAAATGACCGGCGCGAAGTAAGATACTGATACCTTACAGAGGGGAGGTGCGGGTAAAACATGTTGTAAAACATAAAAAAAACCTGCGGCTCCCCTGTCGTATATACCAAAAAAATAGTAATTTTGCGGAAGCTATCACCCCGCGGCTGTCAGGCTTTATCGCACCGCATGGAGCGGAGTGGGCTTTACCATGTGACACAACCTAAATCAACCCTTAAAATATGGCAAAAGTAAAAGGAGCAATTACCGTGAACACAGTGCGTTGCAAAGGCTGCAACCTCTGCGTGGTGGCTTGTCCCACCGACACCCTGGCCCTCTCGCCCGATGTAAACGACCGCGGCTACCATTTCGCCTACATGGCCAACCCTGATAAGTGCACAGGCTGCTGCTCATGCGCCTGGGTATGCCCCGATGCCTGCATCGAGGTCTACCGCGTGAAGGTGGACTAATCTCCCAAGTTATCAATCACCAAGTAAAACACATCTTACACAATATGAAAGAAGAAGTAAGACTCATGAAGGGCAATGAGGCGATAGCCCACGCAGCCATCCGTTACGGCGCCGACGGCTATTTCGGCTATCCCATCACCCCCCAGTCAGAAGTGCTCGAAACTCTCGAGGAGCTTATGCCCTGGGAGACCACCGGCATGGTGGTGCTCCAGGCCGAGAGTGAAGTAGCAGCTATAAATATGGTATATGGCGGTGCCGCATGCGGCAAAGCGGTCATGACCTCATCATCCTCTCCCGGTGTCAGCCTCAAGCAGGAGGGCATCTCCTACATCGCTGCCGCCGAGCTTCCCGCTCTTATCCTCAACGTAATGCGCGGCGGTCCGGGCCTCGGCACGATCCAGCCCTCGCAGGCTGACTATTTCCAGGCATGTAAAGGTGGCGGCCATGGCGACTACCACATGATCGTGCTCGCTCCCTCCACAGTGCAGGAAATGGTAGACTTCGTAGGCCTCGGCTTCGACCTCGCTTTCAAATACACCAACCCCGCCATGATTCTTGCCGACGGCATCGTAGGCCAGATGATGGAGAAAGTCGTGCTCCCTGAGCAGCGTCCACGCCGCACAGAGGAGGAGATACGCAAGCAGTGCCCCTGGGCTGCCGACGGCCGCAAGGATGGCCGCAAGCGCAACGTCATCACATCTCTTGAACTTGAAAGCTCCAAGATGGAGGTGATCAACGAGCGTCTTCAGGCCCGCTATGCCGAGATCGCCAAGAATGAGACCCGCTGGGAGGAAATCGACACCGAAGGTGCCGACTACCTGCTCGTGGCCTTCGGCTCCGTAGCCCGCATCTGCACAAAGGCTAAGGATATGGCCGCTGCCGAGGGAATCAAGATAGGCATCGTGCGTCCCATCACTCTCTGGCCCTTCCCCTATGAGGCTATCGAGAAAGCCGCCAAGGGCAAGAAAGGTGTGCTCTGCGTGGAGCTTAACGCCGGACAGATGATTGAAGACGTGCGCCTCGCAGTGCATGATTCTCTCCCTGTGGAACACTTCGGTCGCCTGGGCGGTATCATTCCCTCTCCCCAGGAGGTGCTCGAGGCCCTCAAGGCTAAAATCATAAAGTAACCTTAAATCACCACCGCAACAATGGATATCAACGAAATAATCCGGGAGGAAAACAAGGTATATTGCAAGCCTGAACTCCTCGATGAAGTGCACATGCACTATTGCCCCGGCTGCTCCCACGGCGTGATTCACAAGCTCGTGGCTGAAGTGATCGCCGAGATGGGCCTCACAGACCGCGCTGTGGGCGTGAGCCCCGTAGGCTGCGCCGTATTTGCTTACAATTATATAAATGTAGACTGGGTGGAAGCTGCCCACGGCCGCGCCCCGGCAGTGGCCACTGCCGTGTCACGTCTGTGGCCTGATAATGTGCTCTTCACATATCAGGGCGACGGCGACATGAGTGCCATAGGCACAGCCGAGTCAATCCACGCTGCCAACCGTGGCGAGAACATTGTCATGATTTTCGTGAACAACGCCATATACGGCATGACAGGCGGCCAAATGGCTCCCACTACTCTCGTGGGCCAGAAGACTGCCACCACTCCCTATGGACGCCGCGTTGACCTCAACGGTCATCCCCTGGAAATCACCAACCTCATGGCCATACTCGACGGCACCTGCTATGTGACCCGTCAGGCTGTGCACACTCCGGCTGCCGTGCGCAAGACAAAGGCCGCTCTCAAGAAGGCCTTCGAAAATGCCATTGCCAAGAAGGGCACATCGGTGGTGGAAGTTGTGGCTACCTGCAACTCCGGCTGGAAGATGTCTCCCGAGAAAGCCAACGAATGGATGGTGGAACACATGTTTGACAAATACCCCCTGGGCGACCTTAAAGTAAACTAATATCCCTATGACACAAGAAATTATCATAGCCGGCTTCGGTGGCCAGGGCGTGCTCTCAATGGGCAAGATCCTCGCCTATTCCGGCCTCATGGACGACAAGGAAGTGACCTGGATGCCCGCCTATGGCCCCGAGCAGCGTGGCGGCACCGCCAATGTGACTGTGATCCTCTCCGATGAGAAGATTTCCTCTCCGATTCTCGACAGCTACGACATTGCCGTAGTGCTCAACCAGCAGAGTCTCGACAAGTTCGAGTGCAAGGTGAAGCCCGGCGGCGTGCTCATATACGATGACAACGGCATACACAATCCTCCCACCCGCACCGACATCACTGTAGTGCGCATCGAGGCCATGAATGCATGCCTTGAGATGGGCAATGCCAAGACCTATAACATGGTAGTCATGGGCGCTCTGCTCGAGATGATGAGCTATAAGCTCCCCATGGAGAATATCGTGAAGGGCCTGAAGAAGAGCCTGCCCGAGCGTCACCACAAGCTTATACCTCTCAACGAGGCTGCCATAGAGAAGGGCCGCTCGCTTGTAAGCAAGTAATAGACAGACTAATTAACCGATATCCGGCGAAGGCGCATAGCTTATGGCTATGCCTTCGCCGGTGATTTTTTTAATTCTGCATGAAACTATCGGCCCATTCTGATGCGTCTAAAGAGTGTGTTTGGAATTAGACTATGTCTATTTTCCCATCCCATTAACTAAAACCCATTACAATGCTTGCAATTACCCCGGCATATCCCTCCGCTCGCTCCACATCTCTTTTGCGTCGGCTGCTTTTTGCAGCGGCGAGACTTGTATCCCCCTCGGCTGTGGAGCGTGACCGGAGATTCAGAGAGATAATGTCGGTGCATGCCGCTCTTGTGGAGCGTATATGCTTCTCCTTTGCCGGAAGCGAGACGGAATATGCCGATATGAGGCAGGAAGCCTGGATCAACATATGGAGAGGTCTCGACTCCCGGCGCGAGGAAAGCAAGCTGTCTACCTGGATATATCGAGTCACATTCAATAGCTGCATCTCAGCCTTGCGGAGCAGGGCGCTTAAGGGGGCCGTGTCGCTCGATTTTGTGGCCGATGTGATAGCGGCCGATCCTGTGTCGCGGGCTGAAGTGGAGTATCTGCATTCGCTCATAGCGTGTCTGCCGGCACAGGACAAAGCCATCATCATAATGTGGCTTGACGAGCACACATACGATGAGATAGCGCAGGTGACAGGTCTGCCTCGCAATACTGTGGCGACTCGCCTTCGGCGCATTAAGGAAAAAATAGTGAATCTTCACCATAAATTATCATAGCCGGGCATTCATATCAGAAAGCTTGCTTAACAGAGAAAGAATCATGACAGAAAGAAAACTAAAAGAGGCCTGGCGCACCACTGCCGGCCATCTGAATCCCGATCCCTCCGACGTGTATGCAACAGTTAATCTCAACGGCAAGACCACGCTTGAGCGTCTGGCCGCACGCTATCGCCGGTTTTCCATCGTGGGAGTCATAGCCGCCGTCATGGTGCTGCAATGGAGTGTGAATTCAGTGTTTGATTTCATGCCTCACCGCACATTCATAGTGTGTTTCGGAGCAGTGTATCTGCTCCTGGCTTCATTGATGGATCATAGACTTTACCTTGATGTGAAGGCCATCGACCCGGCGACAATGAGCGTGAATGATGTGATAATGCGCTGCTTGCATTGCCGCAAGCGACACCTGCAGTGCATGGCGGTGCTTATACCCCTGGCCATAGTGTATCTCGGGCTGCTGGGCTACGGCATGGCACGTGATCCTTATTTCCTCTCAGGCATGGTGTTAGGAGCCATAGTGGGCCTTGCCATAGGAGTGAGGCAGCTCATGAACTTCATGAGCGATTACCGTTCACTCACTTCTATCGATTGACTTTAGGGCGATCCTTGGCGGCCAGCATGCCGCAAGCTGCCTCGATATCCTGGCCGCGCGATGTGCGGATAGTGCATATTATCCCTTTGCTGTTGAGATAATTGCGGAAAATAATCATCTTTTCCTCCGAGCTCGGCACGAGGTCTACCCCGGGGTTGGGATTGAAGGGAATGAGATTCACGCGGCAAGGTGTGCCGTCGATAAGCTTCACAAGCATGTCGGCATGAGCCAGATCATCATTGAGATTGCGCCACATTATGTATTCCAGTGACAGACGGCGCTGATGAGCGAAGTCGTAACCCTTCAGCAGCTTCATGACATCGCGCACAGGCCAGGCCTTCTGCACCGGCATCATCGACTCGCGCTGGCGGGAATCGGCCGTATGCACGCTTAGGGCCACATGTACCTGTGTGCGCTCCAGCAGTTCCTTGAGAGAAGAGAGCTTGCCCACAGTGCTCACAGTGATTCGCTTCGGGCTCCAGGCCAGTCCCCATGGAGCTGTGAGAATCTCGATGGCAGGCAGAAGCGCCTCCATATTGTCGAGCGGCTCGCCCATGCCCATGAACACCACATTGGTAAGTTCATTCATAGGAGCCTGTCCGGCCACCGGAGCCGGGGGGATAGATAGGATCTGATTGATGATCTCCCTCACGGAGAGATTGCTGTGGAAGCCGCGACGACCGGTGGCGCAGAAATAGCAGTTCATTCGGCAGCCCACCTGCGAGCTCACGCAGAGCGTGGCCTTGTCGCGATCGGGTATATACACGCTCTCGATCTTGCGGCCATGTCCATAGTCGAAGAGATACTTTGCCGAGCCGTCCTGCGAGTGGCGGGCAAGAGCAGGATCCATTCGCCCCACTTCATAATACGTGTCGAGCCACTGACGGTTTTTCTTTGAGATGTTCACCATCTGGTCAAAAGAAGTAACCTTCTTGGCATATAGCCAGTCGGAGAGTTGCTTGCCCACAAAGCGAGGCATGCCGCCCTGTCGGGCAATATCTGTGAGTTGGTCAAGTGTAAGGCCTATGAGTGGAGTCTTGGCTGGCATAAGGATTCAGATTTTGTCTCTAATCCACAAAGGTACTCAAAATTCATAATATGTGCAAATCGCAAGCTATTTGCGACAGGGCAACCGCATCAGAATCCATAATTTTTAAGAAGCGTTATCAAATATTTAG
>CAJTTA010000008.1 GCA_910579305.1 uncultured Muribaculaceae bacterium | reverse complement strand
TTTACTCCCATTATCTTTAATTGTTAATACGGTTTAAATTCAAACGCTCTCTTAGAATTAAAGAAAGCCGGACACTCTATTCTTTAAAGAAGAAACAGGGCCTCCGGCTTTTTTTAAGTTGCTTGTAATGCTATTCTAAGAGATTGTCAATAATCATGACTGCCGCCATGTGCGGCAACATTCAATAGTGTCTTTCATAGTCTGTGTTCTACACACATCACAGTCACGCGGCATCTCCGCCGACTATGGTCTCAATAGTCTTCACATCAGGATCCAGGGCAATCACATGGCCGTCGGGGCCTATGAGGAATGTCTTTCCTGCGCCTACGGCGCTGTAATCGGCCATAAGGGAGCCGAGCCTTGAATCATCGTGAAAGTACTGGCTTGCCTCTTGCAGTCCATCCACTCTTATGATCTGCTCAAAAAGATAGCGGTCATCGTCAGTGCAGATGGAAATGCATTTCACTCCGGAAGAGGAACGTGCGAATGAGCGATCGTAGAGAGCGTTGTCTATGCGCGACTGCGGGTCGGCACTGTTCCAGAAGTTAAGAATCACGTAATGTCCGCGCATGGAAGCTATCGACACCGCTCCTTGGCCATTGGAGACTTCAAGAGCGGGGGCTTCGCTGCCCGGAGTGGCTGCAGTGGGCTCAGTGTGAGCCGCAGAGCTGAGAAACATGATGCTTGCGGCAGCCGTTAATACAATCCATGATTTCACGTTATATATATTTAAATTTCACATAATCGCCACAGCATATCATCACGATATCCGATAAACGCAAGGCGCATCAAGCACCGACATTCACCCTGTGGCGACGCACCGATTTTCGGCGCTAAGGCTACATGCAGTAACGACTCTTCGTGTGGACATGGCCTCGTAATATCGGGCGCAAAATTACGGCTTTAATCGGACTTGGCCAAATTTTACGCCTTAAAAATGCTTTATAGATATGTTTTACAACATAATTTATCTTAAAAATACTCAAAAAACTACATTATATTTCTTGAGAAGCTCTACCGGATGATAGGAAAGCTTGGCCTTGCGCAGTCCTTCATCGCCCGCGTCATCCTCCCGGTTTACGAATGAGAGATGTGGATAACGCGCAAGCATGTCGGCGGCGAAGCACTTGTTGATCATCTCGTAGCTTCCGGGCACCTCGCGCAATGCTTTTTCTATATGCACAAAGAGTGTGTCGCCCTTCACATCGCCTATCGTGAAGGCCACTACCCTTCCATCCACGCGAAGAAGACCACCCTGCATGGGCATGTCATGATGATTCATCATGTCAAGGACTTTGCGCGTGAGACGCCGCTCCTCATCTGCCTGAGCGGAGGGAGCGCCCGCAGCCTCCAGAGAGTCCATGAACGAACATAGATCAGGGAGTGCGGCACGCGTAAGCGGTTCATACGTGTCAGAGCCGTATAGCGCGACATACTGATTGACATGATTGCGCTTCTTGGCCATTTTCTTTCCGGCCAGCGTGGCAAGAGAGTTTATGTCATAGAGATAATCGCTCCAGTCCTCCAGCGGATCCACATGCCTCGGCCCCAGGTCGATAAAGCCGTCGATGCAGTATCCGGGTATGGCCGAAAAACGCAGTGGACTTCCTTGCTCGCGGCTATAGCGCTGAAGCAACGTCACACTGTCTGCCAGAGAAAGGCTTCCCACAGGAAGAGAAAAGGCGGGTAAGGAAAGATCATTCTCAAGGCGCCCTTTGATGAACAATGTGTCGTGGCATATCGCCATTTCGTAATCAAACATATCCACCCACATCAGCACCCCTCCATATGAAAAGTCGCACGTGCGCCCTTTCTCCCGCTGCAGGTAATGCCAGACCAACGGCATATTGCGCGCTGTGATCTTGTGGAAACGCAGTTTGTCGGGAAAATCAAATGTGGAGCGGTAATCGGATGTATAAAGAAGAGAAAGCGTGTCTGCCATAGTTTATAGAATTGGTGTGCAATATAAACACCGGTCACATCCGAATAGTTTTCAGGGGCTTTCGCTAAAACGCAAAATGCAGAGAGACACGTACACCTGACTTATCCACATTGGGAATATCGCGATACGTGAGCCGCCACACATAGTCTATCCTAAGAATCGTGAAGATATTGTCGATTCCTATGCCGGCCTCCATGTAAGGCGTGTCGCCTATAGGTCTTGTGAACGTATCAAACGGGAAGCGGAAAAGCTCATTATGAAACTCCGGATTATTGCGCGAGCACAGATGTCCGTACACGCCCTTGAATGTAAGCACCTCTCGCAGACGCAGGTATTTTATTATCGGAATGCGATTGAAGAGAATGCCGTTGCCCCAATAAGTTAGATCCCAGTTCACATAAGAATCTGTGGCAAACTCCATGGGATTCATCAGAGCGAAACTCTCCGGCTGTATCGTATACGACAGGTTGGAGTTGACCCAAGCCAGAGCCGGATATTGCACCCGGCTCCATATCCTGGCAGCCTTTACAAGCACATCGGCATAGCCGAAAGATGAGAACCAGAAACGCTTCTGCACCGAAAATTCTGTCTTATTCGTGCAGAAATCACTGCCGAGCATTCCTTTAGGGCCATATTCATGAGATAGCGTGAAGACCGGAGCATCCATATTGATGGGCACTCGGGAAGAACGGGTCTGATAGAAACTTTCGCCGGGCGCATAACGCAATTTAATGGCAAATGCAGCCTGGGTGTAATTGTCAAATATATGTCCGTAAGCATCTTCGAAGTTGAGATATCGCGTAGGTTCCTGTATCTCATGTTTCACTCCGAGCTGCAATGAGAATCCTCCGGCTCTCTCCAGGGTATAATCAAGGCGGGTGAGACGCCGATAGGTCATCTTGTCATTCTCTTTACGCTTGAGCGACAGGAAGATATTGTCGGGATTTGTGAAGAGATAATGCTGGCCTATCTGGTCTACATCATAAGAATGCGACAGCTTGAGAGAGTGGACGGGAAATTCCCGGCTATGCACTTTCTTGGGGATGAATGAATATTCCAATTCCCCTCCATACTTGAATTTTCTATCCTTGCAGCCATATGCCAGATACCCTCGCGCAAACAGATGGCGGCTCAATGAGGCGGTGGTCATACCTCCCACCCTGAAACGCGCGCCCTCCAGAGTATTGACGGATATGAGAGTATTGACCGGCCCGAGATCCACTTTGGAGTCTTTGCCTGTGGGTATATAACCCGTGACAAGCACGCCCACCACTTTTTCCGTCCAGTAGAACCATCGGTGTTCCCGGAGCATTGCCAATAGTCGCTTCACTCCCTGCTCCTTCTCCTTTACCGGCACTTTGCGCACAGAAGCCCAGAAATCATCAGTCTGCATTGCAGCATCCTCCCTCACAAAGACCTTGCCTCCTTTGTCGAGATAAGCCGCCTCGCTTGCATCTGGCTCAGAGTCGGAAAAATTGTCATACATGGTGATACGACGCGCATATACTCCCGGAGTACCGGGCACTATCTCGATCTCCACCGTCATGTCGTCGCTCACTTTATGACGCGTGCCATCTGGATCGCGCTCGAATTCCTGCACGAGGTAGAGGCTCTTCACATAATTGAGATTGATGGCACGCGGCACCTGCATGCTTATTTTGCTTATGAACATGGTGCTGTCACCCTCAGGAATATACATCCGGCCGTTGAAGCCCATCGACTCAGGATTATGAGGAGCAAAGCTCAATTCAAGCATCTTCCCTGATGCCGTGATCACTGTGTCAAGAAAAAACTTATAGTAATTGCCGGCTATATGCGACAACGGACTCACAAACCGATTCTGCATGAGAGTAATGTCATTGTCATATATATCTACCTCTCGCAACACATCTTCTACAAACCGCGTAATGCCATCCTGATTAAGCGACTCCATAAGAGCCTGCCTGCGCATGCCGTTGACCAATTCCTTGTCCGATCGCGGCGAAGCCCGGTAAAGTCTGCGCGAGCTTGTCTCCTTCAGCGATACCGGAAGAATCGGGCGTCCTGACAGCTCACTCGTGTCGACAAAATCGAAGATAAACTTCATGTGCTTTGCCACGAATCCTTTCTCCTGCGACGGGTCGAAATCATTGATTGCAAGCACAGTCTTGTCATATTTATCATAAGAGTAATATGGCTTACGCAGGGGATCCGTGAGATGGCGGGCCGCTCGGATGCGTTCCATGAGCGCTACAGCCGGATTATTCTTCTTTGTATAACGTGCCTTCTTGGTGACTATCACCTCATCAAGCATTATAGCGGAATCCGGCTCCTCTTGCGAAGCCTGCACAGGCAATGTCAGGCCCAATAAGAACACTGCCGGAATGAATAATCGCTTTATATAAGACTGTAGATCCACGAAATTTTTGTATATTTGCAAGTGGCTGCAAAATTACTAATTTTTGCCGACTCCTCCTTGTTCTCTTTTTCGGTTTTATTGATTTTTTTAGATACTGTTTTGACATGGCACTTGAAATCGAACACAAATATCTCGTTACTGATGACTCTTATCTCTCATTGTGTGACAAAACGCGCACCATGCGCATATCGCAGGGCTATCTGAACAGATGCCCGGAGCGCACAGTAAGAGTGCGCCTTACGGAAACAGCAGGAAGCCGCATAGGCTTCATTACAATCAAGGGAAGAACCATTGACGATACCAGAGCCGAATATGAATATGAGATACCGGCCGGCGATGCCGCACGCATGATTGAGATGTGTGAAGGGAATATCATAGTCAAGACACGATATATAGTGCCATATCATGAGCATGTATGGGAAGTGGATATTTTCGAAGGGAAACATGCGGGCCTGCGTATAGCCGAAATAGAGCTTAAGGAAAGCACACACTCCTACCCGCTCCCGCCTTTTGCCGGTAAAGAGGTGACGGGTGACCCGCAGTATTACAACTCGGCATTGTAGCGATGCAATACGCAGGCAATCGGCATATATTCATCCCAAAACCTCATATACTGGTCAAGAATCCTCCCCGATATTTGCATCGGCATTTCTTATTGAGTAACTTTGCAATATCATAATCAACTCAATAACTGAACATTTTATGGAAAAGAATCCTTACAGCACGAAAAAGAGAAACAATGCCGGTGCTCGTGCGGCGGCTCTCGGCGGAGCTGCAATAGCCGGAATAGGTGGAGCATACGCAGCCAACTCGCTCGCCTCAGATAATGATGCACCGGAAGTAATACCCGATGAGGAAGTGTCTTTTGAAACTCCTGCTCCCACGCCAAAACCTGACGCTGCGCAATCGACTCATAACCCTTCTCTTAACGATAAGGAGATACCTGACGCACCTGTGGAGAAGATGGCTGACATTCCGGCGGAAGATATTGACCCCTCCACAACTGACCCCGAGCCTGAGCCCGCCGATCCACATATCCCCGGCCCTGACCCGGAGCCATTCGATCCATATATTCCTGAACCTGACCCGGAGCCATTCGACCCGTATATTCCTGAACCTGACCCGGAGCCATTAGACCCATATATCCCAGAACCTGACCCGGAGCCATTAGACCCGTATATCCCCGATCCTGACCCGGAGCCATTAGACCCGTATATCCCCGAACCTGACCCGGAGCCATTCGACCCGTATTTCCCGGATCCTGATGACACTGACATAGTGAGTGACATCCCTGTATGATACGAGCGGAATCTACGACATGGATTCTTTTAATGCGTCAACAATTTATTCAATGACACATCCTTATTAGTAAAAGGTCTGCTGTCAAGTCTCTTCTCACACTCGCCGGCACTCTAAAAACTATCAGCTCCGTTTCAGGCATAAAATCCTGAAACGGAGCTGAATGCTTATATTATGTACAAACCTGGGATTTAAGCCTGAGCCGCACGATCTTCATTAAGGATGCGTATCATCTCAATAGCGCTCTTGGGGATACGGGTGCCGGGGCCGAAAATGGCTGCCACACCGGCTTTGTAAAGGAAGTCATAATCCTGAGCCGGTATCACACCACCTGCGGTCACAAGGATGTCAGGACGGCCAAGCTTCTCCAGCTCAGCGATAACCTGAGGGATCAGAGTCTTGTGGCCTGCCGCCAGTGAACTTACGCCAAGAATGTGCACGTCATTCTCCACTGCCTGACGGGCTGCCTCTGCCGGAGTCTGGAAGAGCGGGCCCATGTCCACATCATAGCCACAGTCGGCATAACCGGTAGCCACTACCTTGGCACCACGGTCGTGACCGTCCTGGCCCATCTTGGCAATCATTATACGGGGCTGACGACCTTCGCGCTTTGCGAAATCGGCCACTACACGGCGGGCTTCCTCAAACTCGGGATCGCCCTTCTCTTCACTGCTATACACGCCTGAAATAGTTTTGATTACTGCTTTGTAACGACCCACTACCGCCTCGCAGGCATCTGAGATTTCTCCGAGAGAGGCACGCAGGCCTGCAGCCTTCACGGCAAGATCAAGGAGATTTCCCTTAGAGGGATCCTTCACGCACTCGGTGATGGCTTCAAGAGCCTTCTTCACGGCTGCCTCATCGCGGTTGGCGCGAAGCTCCTGCAGACGTGCCACCTGCTCCTTGCGCACCTCAGTGTTGTCCACTTCAAGAATGTCAATGGGATCTTCGTGCTCAAGGCGATACTTGTTGATACCCACGATAGTCTGCTTGCCTGAGTCGATGCGGGCCTGAGTGCGGGCAGCTGCCTCCTCGATACGGAGCTTGGGCAGACCGGTCTCTATAGCCTTGGCCATGCCGCCGAGCTTCTCGATTTCCTGGATGTGAGCCCAGGCCTTGGTAGCGATCTCATTGGTGAGAGCCTCTACATAATAAGAACCTGCCCAGGGATCGATCTGCTTGGTGACATATGTCTCCTCCTGAATATAGATCTGTGTGTTACGCGCGATACGTGCCGAGAAGTCGGTGGGAAGCGCGATAGCCTCATCAAGAGCGTTGGTGTGGAGCGACTGGGTGTGGCCGAGCACGGCGCCCATAGCCTCTACGCAGGTACGGCCTACATTGTTGAAGGGATCCTGCTCTGTAAGGCTCCAGCCGGAGGTCTGGCAATGGGTGCGAAGTGCAAGACTCTTGGGGTTCTTGGGGTTGAACTGACTCACGATCTTGGCCCAGAGCATACGTGCGGCACGCATCTTGGCAATCTCCATGAAATAGTTCATGCTGATGCCCCAGAAGAATGACAGACGGGGAGCGAACTTATCGATATCCATGCCTGCGTTCACACCGGCGCGGAGATATTCCAGACCGTCGGCAAGAGTGTAAGCCAACTCAATATCGGCAGTAGCGCCTGCCTCCTGCATGTGATAGCCGGAGATGGAGATTGAGTTGAACTTGGGCATGTTCTGTGAAGTATATTCGAAGATGTCGGCGATGATCTTCATGGAGAATGCAGGCGGGTAAATGTAGGTGTTACGCACCATGAACTCCTTGAGGATGTCATTCTGGATTGTGCCGGCCATCTCATCGAGACTTACGCCCTGCTCAAGACCTGCATTGATATAGAACGCGAGCACAGGAAGCACAGCACCATTCATAGTCATGGATACTGACATCTTGCCGAGAGGTATGCCGTCGAAGAGCACTTTCATGTCTTCAAGCGAGCAGATGCTCACACCTGCCTTGCCTACATCGCCCACCACGCGCTCGTGGTCGGCATCGTAGCCGCGGTGCGTGGGGAGGTCGAATGCCACCGACAGACCCTTCTGTCCGGAAGCGAGGTTGCGGCGATAGAAAGCGTTACTCTCTGCAGCGGTGGAGAAGCCTGCATACTGGCGGATTGTCCAGGGGCGCATGGGATACATGGCGCTGTAGGGGCCGCGCAGGAAGGGAGGAAGGCCGGAGGCATAATTAAGGTGCTCAAGGCCCTCAAGGTCTTCTTTGGTATAGACGCTCTTCACCGGAATGAGTTCGGCGGTGAGCCATTCACCGGCTGGCATGGCGGGACGCTCGGCCGGTGTAGTTATCTTAGTGATATCTATTGATTTGAAATTCGGTGTCATGGTCTTACTTAAGCAGTTTAGCGTTAAACCCTACGAGTGTGTCGAGCACGTTAACTCGCACGTGGATGAAATCGTTGATACCCTGTGCCTTCAGCTCTTCCATGCATGCGGGAGCACCGGCCACTACGAAAAGGGCGCGGCCGTCGATGAGCTTGAATGCCTCGGGAGCAAATGCAGCATATTCATCATCGGAGGAGCAGAGCACTACTACGTCTGCCTCTGCCTTGATGGCGGCATCAATGCCTTCCTGCACTGTTTCGAAACCGATATTGTCGATGATCTCATATCCTGCGCAGCCGAAGAAATTGCCGGAGAATTGTGCGCGAGCAAGGCGCATGGCCAGGTTGCCGATTGTGAGCATGAAGACTTTAGGACGCTTTGATGAGCGCTCTGTGGCAAGGCGCAGCTGCTCAAACTGGCTTGCAGCGCGATCCATGTTGAGAGATTCCACAGCAGCCTCGGCAGCTTCGGTTCCGCAGCAGCACTTGCAGTCTTCTTTAGTGATGTGGTCGAGAGCCTTTTCATTGAGATTGGGGAACTGGTTGGTACCGAGCAGGATCTCCTTGCGGCGGGCCACATCGGTGTGACGCTTTACGCCGCTTGCGTTGACTGCCTTCTGAATTTCACCCTTTTCCAGTTCGGCGAGGAAACCTCCATTATCCTGCACTTCATTGAAGAGCTTCCATGCCACTTCAGCAATTGATGCAGTGAGCGTCTCCACATAATAGGAGCCGCCGGCGGGGTCTACTACTTTATTGAGATGACTCTCATCGCGAAGCATGATCTGCTGATTGCGGGCTATGCGCTCTGAGAATTCATCGGCATTCTTATACTGGATGTCGAAGGGAAGAGTCTCTATGGAATCTACGCCGGCAAGTGCCGCACTCATGGTCTCGGTCATGGAACGGAGCATGTTCACATGCGGGTCATAGACGGTCTGATTATACTGAGAGGTCACTGCGTGCACCATCATCTTGGAGCAGCAGCACTTATCGGCTTCAGGCTCGTAAGCCTTCACGATCTCGGCCCAAAGCATGCGGCCTGCACGGAATTTGGCAATCTCCATGAAATAGTTGGAAGAGATGCCCATGTTAAACTTGATGCGCTTTGCCACCTCGCCGGCCTTAAGCCCGGCATCGGAAAGAGAGGTGAGCCACTGTGCGCCCCATGCAAGAGCATAGCCAAGTTCCTGAGTGATGTAGGCGCCTGCATTGTTGAGCATGAAGCTGTCGATGGTGAAGCAGCGCAGTCCGGGCACATCTTTCACTGTCTCCATAAGCTCTTTGGCCATGGCCACCATATCTTTGGGGAACTTGGTGCCATGCTTGAGGAGACGTTTGAAAGGATCGAAGCTTACAGAGCCGCGGAAGTCATTCTCCAGGCCGCGGGCCTTGAGATAGTCCACAAGAGCTGCGGCTACCTTGAGAGCACGTCCGGGACAGCTGAGAAAATTGACTTCAATTTTCTTAAGGTCTATATCCTTGAGAAGGATGTCAATGTGCGAAGCCTCGAAGTTGTCGCATACGTGAAGGCCTATTGCATCAACGCCGCGGTCTATGGCATAGCGGGCGTTGGCATTCTTTTGTTCATCGGTCTCTCCCTCTATATCCTGACGGATAAGCCAGTCGTTGTCGGCACGTGTGCCGCGCACATAGGGGAACTCGCCGGGAAGGGAATTGAGGTGTGAGAGTTTCTCAAGGTCTTCAGCGCGATAAAACGGCTGTACATCAAATCCCTCGTTGGTACGCCACACCAGTTTCTTCTGGAAGTCGGCACCTTTGAGGTCGACATTTATTTTCGCCAGCCACTCTTCGGTGCTTACGGGCGGAAACATGTCAAACAGTTTTTCGTTTTTCTCTGCCATAATGAAATAGCTATAATTGGAATTATATAGGTTTAGTCTTATGAACTAAGTATTAGATTTACGCACATGAAATGCGTGGTCTATAATTGAGAGCAAAGATATATACTTTTTTTGATATGCGGAAATATTTAGTTAAAAATGTGCGGTATCATCTCTTGTCAGAATGTTCATCTGATTTTACGTCATGCCGCAGCGGGTCCGGACACAGATATTGGCCCTTGCCTCGGGTAAAAGAGCCATACGATATCGCCCGCTCGGGACAGGAGTGAAAACAGGCACAGCAGCTCAGGCAGTTCTTGCCCCAGACGGGGCGGCCGCGCGTGAGCGAGATGTTGCCCGACGGACAGGACGCCGCACATTTTCCGCACCCGATACAGGCTGCATCCACTCTCCATCGCCCTGGATTAATGCCCCAGCGCCTGAACAGCGGGAATACAATTCTTGTGCGCAATGCAGGCATTGAGCCTTCGTGCACATCATTCACACCCTTTGCGTGTGAATTGACAAGTCGTGCTATTGACATCAGTCGCTGCGGGGCTGCCTTGAGCTTGGCGGCGGCCACTTCGGGAAAGTCTACATCGAATCCCGGCAGAAGCACATAATCATTGGGCATTATAACTGAGAAGAGTGCGTCGGCACCTCTTCCGCGAAGTTTCCTTATGTGACGTGAAAACAGTCGCATGGCTATTCCGGCCTCATCTCCGCATGTGCAGACGGCCCAAATATAGCGATCTTGCATTGTGTCGCGCGGCAGGCGGTCAAGAAACGAAGTCACTACCGGAGGGACACCCCAGCTATATATCGGAAACATGAATCCCATGCTTTCTCCCTCAGCCGGCACCGGCACCTCGCCGGAGGCCGGGATGAAATGCAATCCGTCGCCGGTCTCGCAGGCAATAAATTGAGCGGCCCGGCGCGTATTGCCTGTGCCTGAATAATAATATATCATAAGGTAAACGCTTCGTAGACAAACTGGCGCAGCAGTGCATAATCCTTCATCATCGAACCTATGCCTTTGCTCCGGGCATCGAGCTTGCGCAGGGCATGAATCACTCTCATGGCAGAGGCCGGTGTGAATCGCTGCATGCCGGCCTTGACATCGGTGAGCTGATATACACTGGAGAGGCCGAGCTGAACCTGAAGCCCTCGGTCGCTCTTATCGGGCGCGTAATGGGCCAGCATGAGTTGCGAGAAGTATCTGAAGAGGATGGAGACCGTCATCACTACCGGATTTTGCTTCGGATTGCGCTCAAAATAATCTACAATCTGCATGCTCTTGGCGTAATTGCGCAATGAGATGGCTTTAATAAGCTCAAAATTATTAAAGTCTTTGGAAATGCCTATATTCTCCTCGATCATCTCCGGAGTTATCATACTCCCTCCGCCTGCCACAATAAGCTTGTCAATGTCGCGTGAGAGGCGTGAAAGATCATTGCCCACATAATCTTTAAGCATCTCGGCCGCCTTGCCGTCGATGGTCACTTTCTTGCTCCTGCAGTAATCCGTGATATGGGCGTTCAGCTCCCATTCACGCAACTTCATGCTCTGAAAGACAACTCCTCCCCCTTTATTCACGGCTTTCACAAATTCATGTGTGGCTTTTATGGGCTCTCCCTTATAGGTAATGACAAGCACTGTAGTTTGAGAGGGAGCGGCTGCTACGGGAGCCAGCCTGTTAAGCTGGCCCTTACCGTCGTTCATGGCCTGGAGCTCCTTGAGCATTATAAGCTGTCGGCTTCCCATCACAGGAAATCTCCTTGCCGCGCCGGCCACATCATCGATCGAGCTGTCGGCTCCGAAAAACACGGTGAGATCGAAATCCCTTGCCTCTTCATCTGGCACGACCCTTTGCTGCAAAGCATCGGTTATGGCATCGATGAAAAACGGCTCGTCGCCACTGAGAAGATACACCGGCGCATAACGCCCGGCTCTTATCTCGCTCATCAATGTATTGAATGATACTGCTGATTCTGATTTCTTGGCCATAAAATGACAATCATGAAGCTGAAGATGAAAAGAAGTATCGACGCAACCCTACAAGCATACATATGAGCAATGCCAGGCTGACACATGCATATGCGGGAAATCCATGAATGGTCACACCGAAGCTGTCGACATTCTCGGGGACGTCTCCACGGAGTTGAAGCCAATGGAGAAGCACGTAAAGGCTGTTGTTGAGAGCATGGGCTGCAGCCGATACATATATAGAGCCTGTCCAGAGCAACAAATAGCCGAAGAAGGCCCCGAGAAGCACTCGCGGCAGGAAGCCGAAAAACTGAAAGTGCAGCAGGCTGAATATCACTGCTGCAAGCCACACGGCCATATGTCTGTTTACGCCGGCGCCCGAAGCTATCACCCGCTGTATGGCGCCTCTGAAACACAGCTCCTCGCTAAAGCCTGTAAAGACACCTATTACTATAATATTTACAATGAGGCCACCTATGGTCTTGGAGTCAAGCATGGTGGATGTCGCGGAAAGCGCCGACTCTTCCATCTGCCTCATTACGGCTTCCACCTGATGCATGAAGGCCGGAAGATGCATCTGCGTGTTCCACCATGTCACTTGATTGAGCATAGGCAGGCCGGCTGCAAACATTAGTAATACGCCGAGTAGCGCACGGGCCGTAATACGCCCCCGCATGCCGAGCATTATGAGAGGCGAAGTGGAGACAAAGATAGAGGTGAGCAGCGCCGTGCCGCAGAAGCCTATGATATTCTGCAGCACACTTGTGGCTATGAGGCACTCGCGTGACCCTGGCGGATAAAATGATGCGGCCAAGGTTGATGCCGATCCGGCAAGTACCATCATTGCGACAAATATGCACGCGAGAAGAAGAAGACGGCGCCCATAGGACAATTGTGTGAATCCATACCCGGCGGGTGATGAGGGGCGACGCCTCTGTTTTAATGTAGTTGCCATCAATCGAATTGCTTACGGCGGAAAATAAAGTTGCGGCCCAGATACTTCTCTTTTACTTCCGGATTGGAGGCAAGTTGCTCGCTCGTACCCTGGAAGAGGATCTTGCCTTCGAAGAGCAGATAAGCACGATCGGTGATAGAGAGTGTCTCCGGCGCGTTATGGTCTGTGATAAGAATGCCTATGTTTTTCTCCTTGAGATGATATACCACCTCCTGGATTCCTTCCACCTGTATCGGGTCGACACCGGCAAACGGCTCGTCAAGCATTATGAATTTAGGATTTATGGCCAGGCAGCGGGCTATCTCCGTGCGTCGGCGCTCTCCGCCTGACAGACGGTCGCCGAGATTGCGCCGCACCTTCTGCAGGTCAAATTCCTTTATAAGCGTCTCAAGACGCTCACGCTGCTCTTCCCGGGAGAGCGGGGTCATTTCAAGCACGGCGCGTATATTGTTTTCCACCGACATTTTCCGGAATACCGATGCTTCCTGCGCAAGATAGCCTATGCCCAGCTGCGCACGCTTATACACGGGATACTTCGTGATGTTGCGTCCCTCAAGATAAATCTCGCCTTCGTTGGGAGAGACAAGGCCGGTAGTCATATAAAAAGTAGTGGTCTTGCCGGCTCCATTCGGGCCGAGCAGACCCACTATCTCTCCCTGCGATACATCGATGCTCACATGATTCACCACAGTGCGCGAGCCATATCGCTTCACAAGATTATCCGTGCGCAGCACTCCTTTCTCCTGTGCCGGCACCGCATTATTATGGGCAGAAGTCTCCTGCTTCCTGAGAGCAAATATCTTCATCGGGCGTCGTGAGGCAAAAGAGAGCGTATGTAATCCGTGAGCAGACGCACCGCCACTTCGTTATGACCACCCTGAGGAATTATGAGGTCGGCACATTTCTTCGTAGGCTCTATGTAAAGCTCATGCATTGGCTTGAGCGTATCCACATATCGGTCTATCACCATCTGCGGAGTGCGTCCGCGCTCTATGCAGTCGCGCGTGATAACACGGATGAGGCGGTCATCCGCATCAGCGTCCACATATACTTTCACGTCCATCATCTCGCGCAACCGGGGGTCGGTGAGCACGAGAATCCCCTCCACCACCACTACCGGGCGAGGCTCCACATGCACCGTCTCCGGCATACGCGCACATGTGAGCATGTCATAGGTAGGCATTTCTATGGCATGCCCTTCCCTCATCTCGGCGAGGTGCTTCACCAGCAACTCCCATTCTATGGAGGCCGGCTCATCATAATTCATCTTGCGACGCTCGGCAAGAGGTATATGTGGATTATTGCGATAATAGCAGTCCTGTGGAAGCACGGCCACCTCGCCTGCCGGCAAGCTGGATATAATTTTGCGCACCACCGTAGTCTTGCCGCTGCCGGTACCTCCGGCTATACCTATTATAATCATGTACTATAAGTTAAATAAGGAGAATTTATGGTCTATTTGTCACCCCGTGGCCACTACGGGTCATTTATCTTGCAAAGGTAAGCAAAATTTTTTGTACCTTTGTGGCTGAATTGCTAAAAAATCATGATAGTATCATCTATAAAATCATTCGGCCGCTACTGCCTCTTCCTCACCAAAGTATTCGGCCGGCCCGACAAATGGCGTGAGCTGGGACGCAACACCCTTTTTGAGATTTCCAAACTGGGTGTCGACTCCATACCTCTCACCATAATCATATCCATATTCATCGGTGCCGTCTGCACGATACAGATGCAGCTCAATATAATGAGCCCGCTCATACCGTCCTATTCCGTGGGCCTGGCCACACGAGAGATTCTGCTGCTTGAATTCTCCTCCTCTATCCTCTCGCTCATCCTGGCCGGAAAGGTCGGCTCAAACATAGCATCAGAGATAGGCACCATGAGGGTGACGGAACAGATCGACGCCATGGATATTATGGGCGTGAATTCTGCCAACTATATAGTGCTGCCCAAGATTCTGGGTTTCGTGCTCTTCGTGCCGGTGCTGGTGATTCTCTCAATGTGCATGGGCCTCACAGGCGGCTGGGGTATAGCCTATTTCACCGACATGATATCGGTGGAAAACTATGTATACGGCATACAGACCATGTTCACCGAGTGGTACGTGTGGTATGGCATCATAAAGACCTTCTTCTTCGCCTTCATCATAACGAGCGTCTCTTCCTTCTTCGGCTATTACGTAAAAGGAGGGGCACTTGAGGTGGGCAAGGCCAGCACGAATGCCGTAGTGATCTCAAGCATTATGATTCTATTCATGGACGTAGTCCTCACTAAACTCCTGTTGCAATGATCGAGGCCAAAGACGTAAGCAAATGGTTTGACGGAGTGCAGATTCTCCACAACATCTCCGCCACCTTCGAGACCGGCAAGACCAATCTCATCATCGGGCAAAGCGGCTCCGGCAAGACTGTGCTCATGAAGTGCCTCATAGGCCTCATGCACCCGGAACAGGGGGAGATAGTATACGACGGTCGACGCCTCAGAGACATGGATGAGGAGCAGCGCAAGCGCCTGCACATGGAGATCGGAATGCTGTTTCAGGGATCGGCTCTATTTGACAATCTCACGGTGCTCGGCAACGTCATGTTTCCTCTCAAGATGTTCTCCCCGCTGTCTCGCGCCGAGCAGCTTGAGCGCGCCCACTTCTGCATAGACCGGGTGGGTCTCGTGGGAGCCGATGCCAAATATCCGTCGGAAATCTCCGGAGGCATGCAGAAACGTGTGGCTATCGCCAGAGCCATAGCACTGAATCCGCGCTATCTCTTCTGCGATGAACCTAACTCAGGCCTTGACCCCAAGACCTCCATACTAATCGATGAACTGCTGAGTGACATAACTCATGAATATGGCATAACCACCGTAATCAATACCCACGACATGAACTCCGTGCTCGGCATAGGTGAAAACATAGTGTTCATCAATAAAGGTCATTGTGACTGGACAGGCAATGACCGCACCATCTTCCGTTCTACCTCCGAGAGCCTCAATGACTTCGTATTTGCTTCCAAGCTATTCCAGGAAGTGAAGCAATATCTTGAACGTGATGCCGAGAGCCGTAAATAAGGAGGCGCATATAGTCTACTCCTTATGCTCATAGCATGACGGGCCAGGATAGTGTCTATCCCCTCTCCGTCACATGGCCTTAGAGATTTTCCCGGCTTCCTTATCCATATTTATCTGCGGTCAAGCTGATTCTTGATCAACCTTGTAGTATGAGAGAAAGGCGACGCTCCGCTCTCCCTTTATCCATAATAGCCTGAATGAGGAACGGGAGCCGGAGCACACGCTGCCCCAGCCTGAGAATCACTGCGAAGAAATGAGAACGGCAGGGCTACATATGCCGAAACATAGAATGCCGGCTCAACATAATGAGCAGCCCCACTTTCACTTCGGCCTGACGGCTTCTGCTACAAGTGGGGCTGCTCCGAGTTAAGCTCTTGCGCCTCCCTTCATTGCGAGGGATGGCGCAAGAGCGTTTCTATGCGGGCATCAGCGGATGAAGAGGAGTTCACGATATTTGGGCAGAGGCCATATCTCGTTGTCCACCATCAGCTCAAGCTTGTCGATGTGGTAGCGCAATGTCTCCATGCACGGCACAACCGTGTCATGATAAGCTATGGCTTTCTCTCGCTCCGAAGCGATCCTATTGGCCTTTCGGCGGGCATCGACCATTTTGTCAACCTCAGCCCTGATTATGGCCATATGCTCGGCCATTTGCTCGATGGAGAGAAGATCCTGGGCCGATATATGGCCAGCCTTGTCGGCAGTGAACAGCTGCTTGATCTTGAAGACATTGTCGAGGAGCACACTCTGATAGCGGGTAGCTGCGGGGAGAATGTGATTGATGGCAAGATCTCCGAGCACACGGGCCTCGATCTGCACTTTCTTTGTATACATCTCCCATTTCACTTCATTGCGCGCCTCAAGCTCAAGCTTTGAGAAGACGCCTGTGCGTGCAAACATATCGATGCTCTCCGGACGCAGATAGGCGTCATACATGAGTGGGGCCGATGATTCCACATCGAGCCCGCGGGCTGCCGCCTCTTTTTTCCACTGCTCAGAGTAGCCGTTGCCATCGAAGTGTATCGCTTTGCTGGCCACCACAAGTTTCTTGATCTCGGAGAGAAGGGCGCGGTGCAGAGAGACTCCGGCCGACATGGCTTTCTCTACGGCATCGGCAAATCGGTTGAGCTGGTCGGCCACTGCAGCATTGAGGGCTATCATGGCCGAGGCACAGTTGGCGCTGGAACCTACGGCACGGAATTCGAAGCGATTTCCCGTGAAGGCAAAGGGTGACGTGCGGTTGCGGTCGGTGTTATCCAGCAGAATCTCCGGGATCTGTGCCACATCGAGCTTCATCTCCTCCTTGCTGCCGAGGTCGATGTCGGCATCACCGGCCTTCTCTATACGGTCGAGAATATCGCTGAGCTGACTGCCGAGGAACATGGAGATTATAGCGGGAGGAGCCTCGTTGGCACCGAGGCGATGGGCATTGCCGGCCGTGATTATGGAAGCCTTGAGAAGAGCGTTGTGAGTGTGCACGGCTGCCATGACATTAGCCACAAAGGTTATGAACTGAAGATTGTCTTCATGAGTCTTTCCGGGAGCGAAGAGAAGTTTGCCGCGATCGGTGCCGAGACTCCAGTTGTTGTGCTTGCCAGAGCCGTTCACTCCGCCGAAAGGCTTCTCGTGAAGCAGGACGCGGAAGTTGTGACGGCGCGCCACCTCGGTCATAAGACTCATGAGAAGGAGGTTATGGTCGTTGGCCAGGTTGGTCTCCTCATAGATGGGAGCAAGTTCAAACTGATTCGGTGCCACCTCATTGTGGCGAGTCTTGGCAGGGATGCCAAGCTTGTGGCACTCCAGCTCGAGGTCGAGCATGAAGGCTTCCACACGGGAGGGGATGGCTCCGAAATAATGGTCTTCAAGCTGCTGATTCTTGGCACTCTCGTGCCCCATGAGCGTGCGGCCAGTCATCACCAGGTCGGGACGGGCGGCATACAGAGCCTCATCCACGAGGAAATATTCCTGCTCCCAGCCCAGGAAAGAGTTGACATGCTTCACCTCCGGGTCGAAAAAACGGGCGACACGCGCACCGGCCTTGTCCACTGAATTGAGGGCACGCAGCAGTGGAGTCTTGTAGTCAAGGCTCTCGCCCGTATAGGAAATGAAGATGGTGGGTATGCACAGCGTGCCGTCGATAATGAATGCGGGAGATGATATATCCCATGCCGAATAGCCGCGGGCCTCAAATGTGTTTCTTATGCCTCCGTTAGGGAACGATGAGGCATCAGGCTCCTGTTGCACGAGCAGCTTGCCGGTGAAAGTCTCTATGACGCCTCCCTTGCCATCGTGATCCACAAAGGCATCATGCTTCTCTGCCGTGCCGTCGGTGAGCGGGTGGAACCAGTGAGTGTAATGACGCGCGCCATTGTCTATGGCCCAGCGCTTCATGCCCTGCGCCACACTGTCGGCCACGGCACGAGGCAGAGGCTCCTTGTTGTCGATGGCGCTTGCCAGAGCGTCGAATGTCTCCTTTGGGAGATATTCAAACATTTTCTGGCGGTTGAACACCTGGCAGCCATAATAAGCCTCAGGACGCTCCTTGGGTAACGCCACATTTACGGCCTTTCTTGATGCCGCTTCTTCCACACTCTTGAATCGAAATGATGTAGACATGCTATTTTTTTTATTGGATGATTGTTTTATTTTTAACAGTTTTTCAATGCTGAGAGGCGTGCCGCGGCCTCTCGCGTGGCCTCGGGAGTATTGAAAGCAGTAAGGCGCACATAGCCCTCCCCTGCCGGGCCGAATCCGCATCCGGGCGTGCTCACGATGTGAAGCCGTGTGAGCAGCAGGCTGAAGAAATCCCAGGAGCCATACCCTTCGGGACAACGCACCCACACATATGGGGCATCTACCCCGCCTTCCACTTCCAGGCCTGCCGAGCGGCATGTGCGCAGCAGCAAGGCGGCGTTCTCCTTATATCCGGCCGTCTGTCTTGAAGTCTCTTCAAGTCCGCCACGGGTGTAGACGGCAGCGGCGCCACGCTGTATCACATAGGAGGCTCCGTTGAATTTTGTAGACTGCCGGCGCAGCCACATCTTGCGCAGAGAGTGCATCTTCCCGTCGGAAGCCGGAAGTCGCAACTCCTCCGGCACCACAGTGTAGCCGCAACGCAGGCCGGTGAAGCCGGCTCTCTTGGAAAAGCTGCGAAACTCTATGGCAACTTTGCGCGCTCCCGGCACCTCATAGATGCTGTGGGGCACACCGGGAGTAGAAATAAATGACTCATAGGCCGAGTCGAAGAGGATCACACACTGATTCTCTATGGCGTAATCCACCCACTTGGCCAGCTCCGCGCGAGATAGCACAGTGCCGGTGGGATTGTTGGGATAACAGAGATATATCAGGTCGGGGCATCGTGAGGGAAGCGACGGAATAAACGCATTTTCCTCTGTGCATGGCAGATATTCTATTCTATCCCATCGGCACGAGGAGAGACGCCCGGCTCTCCCGCCCATGACATTGGTGTCAACATATACGGGATAGACAGGATCGGTCACCGCAACCCGGCATTGGGCGCTGAATATGTCACCTATATTGGCAAGATCACTCTTGGCACCGTCCGAGATAAATATTTCATCGGGCGATACGTGCACTCCCCTTTCCTCATAGTCATGAAGCGCTATGGCCTCGCGCAAAAACATATAACCTTGCTCCGGGCCATAGCCGTGAAAGCCTTCGGCAGTAGACATTTCCTCTACTGCTTCATGCATTGCGGCGATCACGGACGGAGCGATGGGGCGCGTCACGTCTCCTATACCGAGACTGATTATGTCGGCTTCAGGATTCTCAGCCTTATAGGCCGCCACTCTTGCAGCGACCTCGCTGAAAAGATAAGATTCGGGTATTTTGAAGAAATTTTCGTTAAGCTTGAATGTTTCCATAATGATAACATGGATTGCAGTCTCCGCCGCCGCAGAGACCATGTAAGAATTTAGTAGGGTGGAATCCCCCTTTATTAACAGATATGGAAATATGTGCCTGCGGCAGTGATTGTGGCCGGGCCGGTCATAAACACGTGACCCGATGCTTCATCCCACTCTATGAGCAGACTTCCGCCGGGAAGCTGCACGCTCACTTTACGGTCGGCAAGGCCTTGGAGTACCGCTGCCACAGCTGTGGCGCACGCGCCTGTGCCGCAAGCCATCGTCTCACCCGTGCCTCTCTCCCACACGCGCATCTCCACATGCGAGCGGTCTATGACACGGGCAAATTCTATATTTGCTTTCTGCGGCCATGCGGGATGGTTCTCCATCTCAGGGCCGAATCCGAGCACGAGCGAATCAGTGATCTCGGGCACGAAGCACACTCCATGAGGATTGCCCATCGATACCGCAGTAAAACGCATTGGGGCTCCCTCGCGGCTCACGGTGAGAGTGGCCGGCACGGAGTCATCGTCATCAGGCACCACAGGAATACGTGACGGCTGCAGCTCCGGCTCTCCCATATCGACAGTGACTGCCTGCACCTCATTCCGCTCCACATGCAGATGCAGCCGCTTTATGCCGGCAAGGGTGTCGAGAGTAATGTCATGAGAGGAAGTAAGCCCCGAATCAAAAACAAATTTGCCCACACATCGGGAAGCGTTGCCACACATCTGCGCCTCGGAGCCGTCGGCATTCCACATGCGCATCTTGAAGTCAGCCTCCCGGGAAGGGGCAATTATCACCATCCCATCGCCGCCCACACCGAAATGCCGGTGAGATATCCGGCGGGCCAGACGGGATAATTCCTCGGGCCCGAAATCGGCAAGCCCGGAATTTTCAGAGAGCAGGATATAGACATAGTCATTGCCCAATCCATGCATTTTTGTGAATCTTATGGCTTTGCTCCCGCTTGGGACAGCCTTAAAATTATTCATAAGTGTATCTCTTTTGCTAAAAATCGATGCCACAAAATTACTACATTTTCTCCTGCCGCGCAAGCTTTTTGTTATTTTTTTGAAAATAAACCACTAATACGCTAAAACACAAGACATATTCCATAGCATACTCTTGCGCGCATGAGAGATTTTTAGTAAATTTGCAGCCCCATGACAGAATCCTTTAATTCTCCATTGCTTGACGAGGCTGTGCATCAGCTCTCCCGGCTGCCGGGCATAGGCCGCAAGACTGCACTGCGCCTTGCGCTCCACATCTTGCGCCAGGATGAGGAAATGGCTGTGTCTCTCGGCTCGGCCATAGTGAACATGCGCAGAGACATGCACTACTGCTCGCGCTGCCATAACGTGAGCGAGACCGAGGTCTGTGCCATATGCTCCAATCCCCGCAGGGATCCGGCCACCGTGTGTGTGGTGGAGAATGTGAAGGATGTGATCACGGTAGAATCGACCGGACAGCATCGCGGACTTTACCACGTGCTCGGCGGGCTCATCTCTCCGCTTGAGGGAATAAGTCCGGCCGACATCGAGATCGACTCCCTTGTGGAGCGCGTGAAAGCCGAACAAGTGCGGGAAGTGATCCTGGCGCTATCTCCCACAATGGAGGGGGACACCACCAATTTCTACATATTCCGCCGCCTTCAGGAGTTACCTGTAAAGGTGACGATGCTGGCGCGCGGACTCAGTATCGGAGCCGATCTTGAATATACCGATGAGCTTACCTTGGGACGTTCCATACAACAACGCATACTCTTCTCCTCCACATTTGCCGATGCTTGATGACAATTGCATACGCCTGAGAGCCTTAGAGCGTTCTGACCTGATCGCCCTCCACCAATGGGAGAACATATCCCGCTGGTGGCGCACCTCCTCCACTCTCGCTCCCTACTCACTTAGAAATGTGATGGATTATCTCGCCTCCTATGATGCCGATCCGTTTCATTCAGGGCAATTGCGACTCATCATCGAGCGCAAAGAGGGAGAAGAACCGGTGGGCTTCGTGGAGCTATACGACGTGGAGGTGCGTCACCGCCGCGCTAATGTCGGCATCCTCATAGCCCCTTCCCATCAGCGACGCCACATGGCGTCACGCGCGCTCAGGCTGCTTGAGGGCTACTGCGGCAAGCATCTTATGTTGCGGCAACTGCTGGCATACGTGCCTGCCGACAATCTACCTTCCCTCTCACTCTTTGAGCGGGAAGGCTATGTGCGCGTGGCCACCCTCCCTGAGTGGCTCACTGCCGACGGCTCCTGGATAGACGCCACCGTGTGGCAGAAATTTCTTGTAACTCCTACAGTTTCCAATCAACCTATAGATCAATGAGAGTGATGAAATTCGGAGGCACATCCGTGGGTACCGTGTCCAGCCTCCGCAATGTTAAGCATATAGTGGAAAATACGTCAGGCCCCGTAGTGGTCGTGGTTTCGGCCCTTGGCGGAGTGACCGACTTGCTCATAAAAGGTGCCCGCCTGGCTCTTGACGGCATGGAATGGGATGAGACCCTGAGAACAGTCGAAGGCCGACACCGTGACATAGTATTCTCTCCTCTCGTGGCTGCAGACTTGCAGGATGCCACTTGGAAAGAAGTGAGCGATCTGCTTGCGCTGCTGCGCAATTATTACACCGGGATAAGCCTGCTGAACGACCTCTCGGAGCGCACACTATGCAATGTGGTGAGCCTCGGAGAGCGCATGAGTTCTCTCATAATCAGCCGCATCATCGATGACGCCGCATTGTACCAGTCCATGGACTTTATCAAGACAGAACGATGGTTTGGCAAGAATATAGCAGTGACCGACCTCACCGACTCCCTCATATGCCGCCGGTTCTCAGACCTCGGCACATCATGCCGTGTGGCGATCGCTCCGGGATTCATCTCCACAGATCGCGACACAGGCGACATAACTAATCTCGGACGCGGAGGCTCCGACTACACTGCCGCTCTCATAGCTGCCGCTCTTGAGGCTGATGTGCTGGACATATGGACAGACGTCGACGGATTCATGACTGCCGATCCACGCATCATAAAAGAGGCCAAAGTGATAGCACATCTATCCTTCCTTGAGAGTATGGATCTGTGTAACTTCGGAGCAAAGGTGATATATCCGCCCACAATCTACCCTGTCTTCCACAAGAATATCCCTATACGCATCCTCAATACATTCAACCCCGAGGCTCCCGGCACAATTATCACTGACGAGCACAAGGCCTCCTCTCTCCAACTCTTCAGAGGCGTGACATCCATATCCGAAGTCTCGGTGATAGATGTGGGCGAGACTGAAAGCCTCCGTGCTCCCGAGCTACACACCCGAGTGCTCAATGTGCTATCCAAGCATGGCATAGAAGTCCTCCTCTCAGCCTCGGCTCTCAAGGGGATGAAAGCGGCAGTGAGGCGCTCCGACGCTGCTGCCGCCATGCGGGCTTTGCGCGAGGACTTTGCCGGAGAAGGCAGTGAAGCTACGAGTCCATCTCTGGATGAGCATGCCGATGTCAGCGCGATTTCGGCTGTAGGTGAAAACATCAAGTTGCATCCCGACACATCTTGCCGCCTCTCCGACACGCTGCAGGATGCGGGTATCGACGTGATCACTTCTGCCACGGGTGCCTCAGGCTTCACTTTCACCATGATCGTGCCTCAGGCCCTGCATAAGGAAGCGCTTACAGCTCTGCATAGACTCATCTGATAAAACGCCACACCACACAATCGCTTTCACATTACCAAGAGCGCCCGAAGTCTTAAAAGGACTCACGGGCGCTCTTGATATTGAAATGCCGCCTAAAAACCTCTACATTATCTGGCCAGCGACATATTCATGGAGATACCGAAATTTGTATTGGTAGTAGGATAAGAACTGTTGCTCACCAGCGGAGTGTTCACCTGATGGTCAAAGAATGCACCGAGCGTCACACGGCGTGAGAGCACATACTGCGCCGTGAAGTTGATCGACATGGTCTGAGTGCCGTTCTGAGCCTGCGTGAATGCAGTCTCGATCTTTCGGATAAGGCTTTGATTATTGGCAAAGGAGAAATCGAGATTAAGGCTCAGATCGTTGCTCACATTGCCCTGCTTGCCTCCTATCTTGAGAATCTTATTGAAATTAGTGATCTTATAACCAGCTCCCACAGTGATCTGCTTGCTCGTGGCCTCCACTATCTGTCCGGCCGAGGCATTCAGCGACAGTGTGCGCGAGTCTCGATACTCCGCATTGAGAGTTATGTTATTATTCATCGTTGCATTGATTCCGAATAGCGGCGCAAACTTCTCTGTAATGGCCACAGATGAAATATTATACGGACTTGACGGAATCGGGTTTCCTGTCTGCTCATTGAGCGTAAACCCGAAATCGCCGTTCACTCCCACCCAGTTAAGATAGGATGAATATGAACCCACTGAGTAGGTGCACTGGTAAGCATGGGTTATGGTGAAACTCTTGAACAGATTCTTGAACCAGCCTATCTGCATGAGACCGTCGTAGGTCACTCGCCAGTTGGGCATGATGGCACTCAGCGACGGGAAAGCCGTGAGTGCTATCTTGCGTGGGTCGGTTCCGGAGTAGGCGGCCAGGAATGCCGGTATGAGCACATCGGAACTCGTGGAGGATACCGAGCCTACCTGCGGATCGAACTCGGCACCTGCAAGCGGGGAACCGGCGAGGAATCCTGAAGAAGGATATTGAGTACCTGCATACTCCGCCTGATAGCGGGAGGCTATGACCGGGATATTATTCAGGAAATCGGTGAATGCCTGCGATGCATAGCCATCAGCAGCCGAACATCCGCGAAGAGCCGTAGCGATGGCTATATGAGTCTTGGTGAAGGAACCGGTGCGTGATGTAGGCATATCAGCATACATGAACTGCACCTGCTGAGTGCGATTGTCAGTGCGGTTATTGGTAAGAAGAATCTTGAGCCCGCGCACCGGTTCAAGGTTGAGTTCAAAATTAAATTCCTCGGTCTTGCTCCAAATGGCCGGCGAGGTCTGAGAGCCGTCGGCTATGAGCCATCCGCGGTCGAGAGCACGCTGCACATAGCTCTCATCGGTGAAGCCGAATGCAAAGTCGAGACCCGGCGACATGGGCCCATAGTTCCGGCTCTGCCCGAATACATCTCCTACATCGGGACGGAAAAGAGGTATGTTGAGGCTACTGGTGCGTCTCCACTTGAAAGCAAATGTACGCGGCATCATCATGAAGCGCACGGTATAGTCAGCGACATTCCTCCATGCCGGAAGCTCATTGCTCTTGCGCACCTCAGTGACTGTTACCTTGACTTCTCTTGGCATGGAGTCAAGAATCTCTATCGTGTTGTCATCCACAATCCTTGTGCGCAGCTTTACGGCGCGGCCTGCAGCCGTGGCTGTAAACTTCACTTTCTTGGACTTAAGGTTGTGCACCACGAGTGTAGTGGTGTCACTCTGCAAAGTGATGGCGCGCTCAAATTTCTTGGGCTTCTCTTTCTTCTCTTTCTTAGCCTTTGCGTTGCGGGCATTTGAGGCCCTGGCACCTGATGAAGAGCTGAAACGCTTGTTGACACCTTTGAGATAAGGGACTTTGCCGAATAGATTCTCAAAACTGAGGCGGGAGTCCACATTCCATGTGGCCTGATTCTGCACCGTGTTGCCCAGGTATACATCATCTATTGTAGCGCCTCTGTCCCATCGGTAGGTGGCATTATATGAGGCATTGGCCGTGAGGAAGTCGAGAGCCGGAATCTTATTGAAGGGAGCCCGGTAAGTGGCCGTAAAGGTCTGATTATAGTTCCATGGAGTGCCAAGGCCCTTTATGGAACTCCACACTGTGTCGCGCCACTCCCTGTAGCGGTCAGGGAACAGCTTGCGATTGACAGCCCCTACCGTCTCTTCGATGCGGGCGGTCGTATTGGAAGCGAACGTCACGGAAAGGCTCTTGGTGAAATTCCATGTGAGATTGAGCTGACGGTCCCAAAGGAAATTCTTGCTCACCTGCACCGGCAGCTGGAAGTATACATCTACTGCCGAGCGAGTCTGCTGCTCGTAATAATATCTTGAGATGTTGGTATAGAATGACAGGGAATTGAATAGCCAGTTGAACTCCCACTCTTTCAGAAACTTCAGGCTCTTGCTCTTGCTCTTTATCCAGGAGAAGGGCTTGAATGGCTTCACGGCAGGATTATATGTGTATTGGAAGGAACCCTTATAGTCGTTAGTGTGCTCGTATTCCGTAGTGGGGTTTACATTGCTCTGCTTGTTGAACGAGAATGAGAGCTGGAAGTTGGCCGGATCCCAGGGCATGGGGTTCTTGCTCTGGACATTGAAGCGAAGGCCGGACAGAGAGAAGCTTTCCACCGTCTTTGTCGTCACGGCATAGCTGTTTATGGAGTCTCTCTCCTGCTGCGTCGCAGCCGCATCGAGAGCATCTTTCAGCAATATATCCTGATCCAGCGGATTATATTTGGGCGTGCTCTTTTCCTTGGAATAGGAATAATACACCGGCGCATTAAGCTTGGCCCCGGCAGGGAAGAAGCGGCCGAGATCGGTCTGCACAGCCACATTATACTGCTGATAGTCATCAAGGCGACGCGAAGCAAGGCCCTGATCTACGCCTCCGAAGCCGGCTGTCTCCACATGTGCGCCGAAGTTCACCTGCGCCACATCGCTCATGGCCAGGTTTACATTGGCCTTGGCAGCCCAGCCGCCGCTCTCGTCAAAATCCGTCACTTTAAGCTCGTTAACCCATATGGTGCCATCCTTAGTGGAGTTGCTCTTATTGCGCACGCCCACAAGCATCACTCTCACATCGGAAAGCGACGGATTGCCGAGCACCGACACGGTGTTGGCCTCGGCCTCCGGATCACGGCCTGAATAAAGAATATTGAATCCCACTCCTTCCGTGCCTGCCGACCTTTCATGATTGCGACGTGTCTTGAGATCAGTAAAAATAGACAGCGGTATGTTGAGGCGGTTGTCTACGGGCCATACAATGCGCCTGTCGGATGATGAGAGATTATTATATTTGCCGGGAGGGGTCAGCGAGAGAGGGATCTCATATTCGTAATAATTGTTCTTTACATCGGAACCGAGACGCACGAAAATAGCCAGATCTCCGTCCCGAAGATTGGTGGTGTTATCCACAAGAGCTTCAGCATGCACCCACATCTGCAGGCGCTTGTAGATGCGCAGGTCAAGCTGCGTATTCTTATATGCGCCCCTTGCATCGCCTGCACGCAGCCCCGTCACCTTCAGGCTCATGGACTGCTCGTTGAGCTGAGTGGCCTGAGCCTGACCCGGATCCTGGATACGCGTGACTTCGGGCGGCAGCACGTAGTTAACCGGCTGACGGGAGGAGTTCTCCTCTATGTTCACCACCGACATGTCAAGCTCTCCCTCGGCCGGCGAATCATCGCGGCTGTTGAGATTAAACTCATAGTTGCGCCACTCTCCCCTCACGAGCTCCAGTGTGGCAAAACGCAGATGCGTCACGGCCGAGAATCCGGTCATGAACATACGTGCGAAGCGCACTGTGCTCCAGTCGGAGATTCCACCCACTACCTTGTCAGGCTGGCGGAGGGGTATCTTGAACTGATACCATATCACGTCTTGATACTCGCCGTTGCGACACAGCACACGGGTCTCCAGTTTATCACTGATATAGTTGCGACCCACTACAAGATCTTCCGGACGTATCGAGACCTTATACTGAAAATAGCGCTCATACTCATTAAGCGTATTATCCTGATTGATATCCTCTACATCGGGCACCGTTCGGGCACTCTGATAGTAGGGGTTGGTGCTTTGGTCAGGGGAGAGCGAGTTGCCCTCTGTGCCGTTGTAGTGCTTGTAGCGACCGAGAATCGACGTGCGGTTCTCATCATACCAGGGAGAGCGATAGAAGTGATAATTATCCTGAGCAGGATCGGAAAAGACGCTGAACGGGTCATTCTGCATCTCCTCTATAGTAGAGGCAGGAAGGCGACGGCGCATCTCATCAAGAAATTCCGAGTAGGAATGGAATGTGAATTCATCATCGTTCGGAAGGCCGTCAAGACCCACATCCTGCATGGGACGCGCATTCTCGGCATTTTCAAAGGCATACGTAAGTGAATTCTGTGTGGACACGCGCCCCCAATTGGTGTCGGTCATGAACTGATTGGAACCGTCTATCGGCAGGCCGTTCTCATAGCTCTTCATTCCATCTTTGAGAATATCTTCTGAGATTTCACCGAAGTTGAAATATAGATCGCCGCCCGCTGTGTTATTAAGCTCGGGATCGAGGAACGGATCCATCATCCAGAACTGGATGTATTCCACATTTGAGGTCTCAAAATTTGTATTGTCTATCTTTCGCATTATGCCGCCCCATCTGCGCTCGGGATTAAGCAGATTGCCGGCCTCATCTATTCCGGAGGCATCGAGATTATAGGGGCCGCGCTCTGTGGGATAGAACGAAAGATTGAGAGTCTGTATCGTGCTTGTCTCGCCGTAATTCTGATCTCTGTAAGGGAAGAGCTCACGCATCTGCACTTCACGCACATAGGGATTGGAGAGCTGATCCAGGTCATTCTTGAGATAACCTGGAATCATGGATGAATTCTTCTGTGTGAACATGCGGTCGATGTAATACCATGACAACAGCGCGCGGTTCTTGCCATAGTCCACATTGTTGCTGAGTGAGGCTTCGGGGAAAAGTGCGTCGGGCGACGGGTCATATGGAGTGGAGGCAAGGAACCATGAGTAAGGCGAACGCATATCCACTCCTGTCTGGCTTGACTCAAAATCATCAATATATGATGAGCCCTGAGCCGAGCCGCTTTTCTGCTGATGCGGGAGCAGCTGGGCAAATTCGGCTGTCACGGCAAGGCTGGAGGGAGCGGTGGCATTGACAGTGGGGATCTTGCTCAACAGATTGGTAAGCCACATGAATTCCTTGTTATAGGCCAGGTTGAGTCCCCACATGGTGTTGTTGATCACCTCATCGCCTATATTTACTTTTTCAGTCAGGCTTTTTTCAGAGAAATGAAGCACGGTCGCCCCCAAAGTAAAGTCTTTGCTGAACCTATACTGGGCATCCAGGCCCAAAAGAGTCTTGCGCTGCATTGAGAAGAGGCTCTGATTCTCAAGGGTGACGGAGACGTTGGTGCCTGAGTCGATTATACTCTGGTTGGTGATCGTGACTATGCCCATGGTATAGTCCACCGTATAGTCTGAATTCTCCGTGAGGGTCACGCCTCCCGCAGTGACCACGACCGAACCTCGGGGCACGTTCATGGCATTCAGGCGTATTGTCGCTCCGCTGCTGGCCTGGTATTCGCCTTCAAGAGTGAATTTGTTTTTATCGGCAAACTGACGCGCTACTGTCAGAGTGCTGTCATATAGCTCCTTATAGACATATGGACGCGCAAGATCCGGACTTCCTATCTTCTTCTCAAGATTTGAGCCGAATGGCTCGGCCACAGGAAATATGATCTTGCCCTGTGAACTCTGCACCGTGTATCCCTCTATGAAATCGAAGAAGCCATCGGGATTCGACTCCTGATTGGAGTCGAGTCGATCAAGATTCATCACCTGCAGCAAGGGCTGATTGGCAATGGGGCCTACAGGCAGGTATACTATTTCGGTGCCGGTCGTATCGGATAGATATTTTATGTTAAGCTTAAAATTATTGGACTGCACCTGATATGCACCGAGTGAGTAGACGTTTTTCATCATCAGCTTCCACATGGGCAGCTTCGGCGATATTGTAGTGCCACGGAGCATCTTCAGGAAGAGACACTGGTCGGTCGCTGTGACATCGCCACTGAATTCACCCACCTGGTATACCTGGCCCTGATAGGTGTATTCATAGGCCACGGCAAGCACCTCATCGCTTGACAGGGCACTCTTCAGAGAGATGTATCCAAGTGTGGAATTCAAGGTATATTCACTGCTGCTCAACAGGCGTGCGCTTTCCACTTTTTCGTAATCCCTGCCGCCTGATATTCCATAGGCCTGAAGAGGCGACAATGCCTGGGTCACCTCATTGATATTGCGGGCGCCGGGATATTCGGTCTTGATCACCTGCAGGAGATTGTTGCTCTGATTACTGGGGTTGGGGCGCGCCTGACTCGGTATCCAATAGTCTGACGCGAGATTGGTGTTTTCGCCCAGGTCCATGAAGCCTACGAAGTTGCGGCTCTCATCATAGCGTCCGCTCTTATTGGTCACCCACACTTCTATGCGTGTGATATTGACCCCGCTGCTCACATATGGCAGCTTTGCTGCAAAATCATCATAGTTTTCATAGAAGAACTGACCGAGGAAGAAGTGGCGGTTGGCATCATAGTCATCAGCCTTTATGGTAAACGGAGTGGTCTGCACGCCGCCAGTGGCATTCACCGTCTTGCTCTCGGAGTTCTGCTGCGAGATAAGGCCGGTGAGAGTGAGTCGCCCGAACTGCAACTTTGTCTTGAGGCCGAAGAGTGCCGTGCTTCCTCTTATGAGCGAGGAGCCGGTAGTCATGCTCACATTGCCCGCTTCAATGCTCTTTATGATCTCATCCTCTTTTCCTTCATAGGCTAACTTCAGGTTTTTGGAATCGAAATCGAAGGTGGCATCGGTGTTATAGGTCATGTTGAACTTCATCTTGTCACCCACGGAAGCCTGTATGGTAGCCTGTATCTTATTGTCGAAGTCGAAATATGTCTTGCGTCTGGAATTTACCGATAGCGCGGGATTGTCAGTCTTGTTGCTCTTGAGTCCCATCTTAAGCTGAATGGAGCCCTGCGTGGTAAGACGCACCCCTCCCGGGCCGAACACTTTTTCAAGCGGCCCGAGTGCAAAGTTCATGTCGAGAATGTTGAACGGCTGCTTCTCTCCGTCCTGGAACGCTTCGGAATTACGCTGGCGGTAATAGTCCATCATATCCTGACGCACCACCACACGATTATAGTCGGCTGCCGACATCTGATAAGGTGTGACCAGATCATAATCCCCTACCTTGGTGTGGATCACATACATTCCTGTGGCGGGATCGTATATCGCCTCAGTCTTGATATTGGAGGGAGTGCGTAGATCTGCGGGATATTCCCTTCCGAGATAGTGCTCATAGTCAGCGGGAAGAGTGGTCTGCACCGGAGATTGAAGGACAATGCTGTCGGGGCTATGTGCGCTCTGGGAGTATTGCACAGGGGGATTCGTGGGAGGCGGATTGAGAGATGGCGTGGAGACATATTGCGGCTCAGCCAATACTACAGTGAGGAACGAGGCTACAAGCATCGTTCCCAAAAAGATCAAAGTATGTCGGTTGCCTTTGGTGATCATCAGCGTGCTCGCCCCGTCAACAATAAGGATAAGGAGTGTGGCTCACATCATCTTGAGAGCCTGCCTCACGGCATCTTCCACACTGAGCATGGGTGATGCCGAGAAGAGCTTTTTGAGAGCTTTCTCGCTCTGTGGCTTGGCGAAGCCGAGCATGAGCAGCGCCTGAAGGCTCTCATCGTAGGCTTGCGAAGCCGAAGGGGCTTGAGTAAATAACGCTGTATCCCCGACTTTTATTTTATCCTTCAGGTCTACTATTATGCGTTGCGCCGTACGCGCGCCTATTCCTTTCACAGCCTTAAGCATTGATTCCTGCCCGGTGGCTATGACCTGGCGTATATCTCCTGCCGTGAGACTGCTCATTATGAGGCGCGCTGTGCCCGGCCCCACGCCGCTCACGCCTATAAGCAGGCGAAAGAGGAATCGAGCGTCGGAAGAAATAAAGCCGAACAGCTGATGCTGATCTTCGCGTATGATCTCATGAATGAACAGCTTTACTTCTTTCTTGCCCTGGAGAGAGGCATAGTCAATGAGGTTGATGTTGACTTCATAACCTATTCCGCCACAGTCGATGACGGCTGTGGCGGGTGTGATTTCGGCCAGTGGGCCGCGGAGATATTCTATCATATTTCTCTTCTATATATTATTTCTCTTCCGGGAAGCGGTCGGGGAACGTCCAGTGCTCGCGTTTGCGTGTAATGGCATAGACTGCCATGAAGATGCCGATGAGTATGAACGGGAGCGAGAGTATCTGCCCCATATTGAGGGGCATGTCGGCCTCCCAGCTTTCCTGAGGATTCTTTATGAATTCGATGAGGAAGCGTGTGCCGAAAGTCCAGATGAAAAACACACCTGTAAGAAGCCACGGACGCTCCTCGGCATTGCGTCTCCAATACATCCACATAAGCAGCCCGAAGAGAGCGAAATAGCACAGGGCTTCATAGATCTGCGTGGGATGAGCCGGAAGTGTCTGTCCGTCATGAATGAAGACAAAGCCCCAGGGCAGAGAGGTGGGCCCTCCGTATATTTCGGAGTTCATGAGATTACCGAGACGCACGAGCCCTCCCACAAGGGATACGGGTACCACGACTTTATCTATAGTCCAGGAGGGCGACTTGCGGGCCACACACCAGGAGAATATGCATAATCCTATGAAAATGCCTATGGTGGCGCCATGGCTTGCGAGACCTCCTTCCCACACACGCAGTATCTGGGAGGGATGCTGCGAATAGTAATCCCATTCATAGAAGAAGACATGGCCGAGACGCGCTCCGATCACGGTGCATGCCACGAGGTAGATGAGCAATGTGCCGAGCCATTTTTCGGGAGCGCCTTCATGCCGGAACATGCGTGCCACTATATAATAGCCTGCCATGAAGCCTATGGCAAACATCAGGCCATACCAGCGCACCGACAGCGGGCCTATGGAGAAGAGAATGGGGTCAATATTCCAGATTATTGATGCGAGCATGTGACAGGAGGTGTTATTTTATGGTGGAGGACAGAGGGATATCGCCATGTGTCTCGGCCTTCCCTCTGTCCTTTGTCTTGTATGCAATGATTGTTGTGTTACTTGGCAGTGAGAGCTGCTGTGTCGCGGGCTATCATAAGCTCCTCGTCAGTAGGTATCACCACTACTTTCACCTTGGAGCCCGGCTTTGTGAGCAGCATTTCCTTGCCACGGCAGTTGTTGGCTTCTTCATCGAAGTCTATGCCGAGAAACGCGAGCTGACGGCACACGCGGTCGCGCGTGATGGTCTGATTCTCTCCTACTCCTCCGGTGAACACAAGCACATCGAGGCCGCCGAGAGCCGCCGTATAGGCTCCGATGTACTTGATGATTCTGTATTCATACATGTCAAGAGCCAGTTTGGCACGCTCGTTCCCCTCGGCTATCGCGTCTTCAATGTCGCGCATATCGCTTGAAAGTTCGGTTACTCCAAGCACTCCGCTCTCCTTGTTGACAAGGCGCAGGAGTCCGTCGGCATCAAGATTCTGCTGCTTGGCGAGATAGACGAGAGCACCGGGATCGACGTCGCCCGAACGGGTGCCCATCATGAGGCCTTCAGTGGGAGTGAGGCCCATGGAGGTGTCGACCGACACACCGTTTTCAATCGCCGTGATCGAACCTCCGTTGCCTATATGAGCTGTGATGATGCGCTGTTTCTCATAAGGGAGGCCGAGGAAGTCGCATGCACGGCGCGACACATAGCGGTGGGATGTGCCATGGAAGCCATAGCGGCGCACTCCGTATTTCTCATAGGCCTCCCAAGGAAGGGCATACATATATGCTTTGGCAGGCATTGTCTGATGGAAAGCAGTGTCAAACACGGCCACCTGCGGAGCGTCGGGCAAGAGCTCGCTCACAGCTTCGATGCCGGTCATATTGGCGGGGTTATGGAGAGGAGCCACTGTGTAGCACTCCTTGATCTTCTCTATTACCTCGGGGGTGATCACCACACTCTTATTGAATTTCTCCATGCCGTGCACCACGCGATGGCCTACGGCACCTATCTCAGCATAGTTCTTGATCACGCCCTTGTCGGGATCGGCCAGGAGGTTGAGTATGTTGCTCACTGCACTCTTATGGTCGGGCATGGAGACTACAATTGTCTCCTTGGATCCGTCAGGCTTCTTGAATTTCAGAAAGCTGTCGGGGAGTCCTATCTTTTCTACGCCTCCTTCGGCCAATACTTGCTCAGTGGCAGAGTCGATGAGCTTGTATTTCACTGAGGAGCTGCCACAGTTGAGCACTAATATCTTCATATTTATAGAATTTTTCTGCGTTTTACTAAATTAGCTGTTTATTATCAGAGGCCTTTTTCCCCTATGGCCTGGTTGCAGGTAACGAGGATCGTGTTGTAGACATCTTCATCGAGACAACCGCGGCTGAGGTCGTTGACAGGCGCGGCGATACCCTGGAGAATCGGGCCTACAGCGCCGGCGCCGGAGAGACGCTGCACGAGCTTATAGGCAATGTTGCCCACTTCAAGTGAAGGGAACACAAGGGTGTTGGCCTTTCCTGCCACTGTGCTGTCGGGAGCTTTGGAGGCACCTACAGATGGCACGATAGCGGCATCGCTCTGCAGCTCGCCGTCAATTTTAATCTCGGGAGCGAGTTCATGCACGAGTTCTGTTGCACGCACCACCTTATCCACACGCTCGTGGCTTGCGCTGCCTTTGGTGGAGAAACTGAGCATGGCCACAACGGGATCGATGCCGGCTATGTTCTTGGCTGTGGCAGCGGTGGAGATAGCTATCTGTGCGAGCTCTTCAGCCGTGGGATCAGGCACTACAGCACAGTCGGCAAACACCAGCATATGGTCTACGCCATAGGGCAGATGCTCCGGCAGAAGCATAATGAAAGCACCGCTCACCACTGAGATGCCGGGCTTGGTCTTGAGCACCTGAAAAGCCGCGCGGAGCACATTGCCTGTAGTGGAAAGCGCGCCGGCCACCTGGCAGTCGGCATCGCCGTTCTTGATCATGAGGCAACCGAGATAGAGCGGATTCTTCACAGTGTAGCGCGCATCTTCAAGGCTCACACCTTTTTTCTTGCGCAGCTCATAGAAAAGATTGGCATATGGCTCTGTAAACTCGCGGTCATCGGGATCTACAATCTTGGCAGATGAGATATGCTTGAGGCCAAGTTCATCGGCCTTGGCAAGCACTTCGGCAGGCTTGCCTATGAGTATTACGTGAGCGAGCTCCTGTGCTATAACCTTGTCTGCAGCGCGCAGAGTGCGAGGTTCGGTGCCTTCGGGAAGCACGAGACGCTGGGGATGCTCCTTAGCCTTTTCGGCCAATCGTTCAAAGAGTGTCATGTCGTGTATGGTATTTAGTTGGGTTATGTCGTTTATAGTACACGGCAAAATTACAAATTTTCAGCGACATTATAGCGGGAGCGGCAGTAAAAAATGTCTCATGCAAAAAATTTGTGCCGCTCATGAGGGCTATATGAGCGATTATCATTAATTTTACGCCCCGAAAATTGTTTGTCCCTTTCCATGATTCTTATAAAGCGACTCCATATATTCCTGCTCAAGAGCTTTCTTCCGCTCTTTGCCATGACATTCTTCATCGTTCTATTCATCGTCCTCATGCAGTTTCTGTGGAGATACATCGATGATCTTGTAGGCAAAGGTCTTGAACTCGGAGTGCTTGCCGAGCTATTCTTCTATGCCTCCGTGAGCATGGTGCCTACTGCATTGCCACTGGCCATATTGCTGGCATCGCTCATGACGTTTGGCAATCTTGGCGAGAAGTTTGAGCTGACGGCCATGAAAGCCGCAGGAGTAAGCCTCTTGCGCACAATGTCACCTCTCATAGTGTTCATCAGCTTTGTGGCTGTAGGCGCTTTCTTCTTTCAGAACAATGTGCTGCCCAAGGCTCAGGTAAAGATGTGGACACTGCTGTTTTCTGTGAAGCAGAAGAGCCCCGAACTGGAGATTCCCGAGGGAGTGTTCTACGACCGCATCCCCGGCTTCAACCTATTTATAAAGGATAAGGATCATAATACCGGCATCCTGCATGATGTGATGATATATGACATCTCAAAGGGGTATGACAAAGGGACTATTCTGCTTGCCGATTCCGCTCGCCTGGCGTTTGCCGGCAGCGGCGCGTATCTCTATCTGCACTTATGGCAGGGAGAACAGTTCGACAACCTGTCTGACCAGCAGGCTCCCGGGCAGAATGCGCCGTTCAGGCGAGAGACATTTGATGACAAACAGATCCTGATCCCTTTCGACAATGGCTTCAACCGCCTTGATGAACAGAGCATGCGCAAGCAATACGTAGGCAAGAATATTGCCGAGCTTCAACACACTATAGACTCCGTGAGACATCGAGTGGACTCCGTGGGGAATGTCAATTCGGTTTTCCTGCTCACGCGTGATTATGGCGGCGTGCGGCGCGGAGTCTCTTCCAAGAGTAAGAAGCCGCTACCCTATCGCGCTGTGGCCATGCCCGGCTCTGTGCCTCACATCGACTCTCTCATGAGCGCCGCCCCCCGGGGAAAGCAAGAGATGATCTTGGGCCAGGCGCTGCGCAAGGCGGAGCTCAACAAGGCCGACGCTCAATTCAAGATAGAAATGATGAAAGAGGATATGAGCACCATACGCCGGCATCAGATAGAGCTTATGAAGAAGTTCACTCTCTCAGTAGCATGCCTGCTCTTCTTCTTCATAGGTGCTCCCCTGGGTGCCATAATACGCAAGGGGGGGCTTGGCACTCCTCTGGTCATCTCGGTGCTTATATTCATTGTCTATTACATCATCGACAACTCCGGCTACAAGCTTGCACGCGACGGGAAATGGCCGGTATGGGAAGGTATGTGGATCTCCACCTTCATCCTCACTCCTCTCGGCATATATGTCACCTGGAAAGCCATGAATGATTCTGCCGTATTCAACCCCGATGCCTGGCGCCTGCTCTTCAATCGCATCACCGGGCGACAGCTCACACGCAGAATTGACTTCAAGGAAGTAATAATAAATGATATTGATCTCAGTGAAGCGCTCCGCCTTGTGAAAGAGCTGGCAGATGAAGCCGAGGGCTTCTCTCTACGTTATGGCGGCCGGCCACAGCTTTTCTTTTCCTACTGGCTGCGGGGAATGGACACGACAGCCGTATCAAGAATCGGTGGTGAGCTTGATAAAGCGGCTGATTACCTCAGCGATAGCAGAGATAAGGCCGTGGTCAACAAGCTGCTTGACCTGCCCGTGGTAAGAGCGCAATGGGTGTACAGGCCTGCCACGCGCATGTGGCAGAGTGTCGCTGCCATGATGCTGTTTCCCCTGAGTATCCCGGTATGGATTATCGGGATAATACGACAGAAGCGTCTGCTTGCATCAATGAAGCTGACACAGTCCACATGCAAGTCTCTGGCCTATCTTCTTGAGAAGGATGAGGCAAATGCCGCTCTCGGATGAGAGCTACACGCTGTGCGGATCAATCAGAAGCCGCGCAACTCGCTCAGGCGCGCATTTATCCGGCGGCTCTCTTCTTCCAGAGCCTGGATGCTTCGTAGCTTCTGCGCTTCCATGTAGGCAGTGAGCTTCCCCTGCAACGCTCCTATGCGCTCGGAAATCTCGCGGCTGTCGCTATCGCTTATTTCAGGTGCGTTAGCAATCATTTCAGCCAGACGTGAGATGGTGTCGAGTATCTCACCTGTGCTTTGAGGCGTGCTTTCCCTGATGCGCTTGGCTCTGCGCCATTGTATGATGGAGGAGTACTGGCGATCAAGACTGCGAGAGAGGAATTCCTCACGGGCCTGAGGCGTGCGACCTTTCAGAAATTCATCAATATGTTTTGCTACTGTTGCTTCGCGACTTGTATTCTTGCTTCTCATTATATATATTTTTCTTACATTATTTGATTACGCAAAATTAATAAAAACATTTCATATATCACTACTATTAAATCCGGAAGAAAAATTTTTCAGAAGGAGTTAAACCTTTTCAGAGGCCCGCAGTCAAAGGAAGCGTAACACGAAGTTTTTTCACTCTCTACACAACCAGCGGTTCTCCATTATTATGAAGAAAATCATTTGCGCTTCCCTTGCTATAGCCTCGGCCCTGACTCTTGCGGCCAAAGGCAGTGTGAGCGGAAGTGTTATCAACAAAAATTCCGGCGAGGTCATAGACTTTGCCACAGTTCAGCTTCTCGATGCTTCAGGCAAGCCCTTGGCTTTAGGCGCCAGTGCAGATGCTGATGGTAAATTTATAATAACCGACGTGCCCGACGGCAAGTATATAGTAAAGATAAGCAATATAGGCAGTGTCTCGCAGGAGCGCCCGGTCACGGTGCATGGCGGCGAAGTCTCGATAGGCGAGGTGCGTCTTGCCGATGACTCTAAAATGCTTGAGGAAGTGGTAGTGACCGGACAGGCATCCACAATGCGTTTCGAACTGGACCGCAAGGTCTTTACCGTAGGTGCGGATGTGGCATCGGCCGGCTCCTCGGCAAGCGAGCTTCTTGAGTCGATACCTTCGGTGGAGGTAGATCAGGATGGCGAAGTGTCGCTGCGCGGCAATTCATCGGTGACGGTGTGGATCAACGGTAAGGAATCGGGACTCACGGCCGACAACCGCGCTCAGATTCTTGAACAGATTCCGGGTGAGACCATCGAGCGCATAGAAGTCATAACCAATCCCTCGGCAAAATTCTCTCCCGAAGGCACAGCCGGAATAATCAATATCGTGCTGAAGAAGGATCGACGCGGCGGCTATTACGGTAGTGCCGAGGTGGGCGCTGATACACGCGGGGCGGTAAATGCCAATTTCAGCATCAACTGGAATACCGGAAAGTGGGACACTTACTTCTCCATAGGCGGCCGCACGCGCCACAACAATAATGGAAGCAGCTCGCGCCGTCTGTATGACACCGGCAATTATCTTTTCTCCGACAGCGAGGGACGCAATCATGGCGACAACCTCTTCATGCGTCTCGGCGCCACATATCACCTCTCTGACCGTGATGACATTTATGCCAATGCTTTCGGAATGTTAGGGCACCGCTGGGGGCATTCCTCCACTCTCTATACGTCGGATCTTCCCTCACAGTGGTCTCTCAACCGCAATGACTCCCGCTCATCGGGCGACCACCGCGGTGCCCATGCCGAGCTTGGGTATACCCATAACTGGAGCGACAGCCATTCTATCGATGCCATGATAGGCTTCAATCACTGGGGCGGGCCCAACTGGAATTCTTATCTCCAGCACCAGGAATGGGATGATATGCCCGATGTGACTGACGTATACCAGGAGCAGGAGCAGAACATACACTCCAATTCCATTGAAGCCAAACTCGATTACACCAACCAGGTCTTGCCCTGGCTCAAGCTTGAGGCCGGCTATAACGGAAATTATTCTCATGAGAATACCCCGGTAGTGACTTGGGAGGGCTCGGGACTTGAAGATCTCACACTTGCAGAGAATCTATGGAATACCTTTATATATACCAATAATGTCTCGGCTCTCTATGCCACCCTCGGAGGCAAGTATCGCTCTTTCAGTTTCTCGGCAGGCTTGCGCGGAGAGGCATGGCAGGTGCGTTCCCGCAGTCTCAGCTATGGCGAGATGCGCGATGATGTGCCGTTGTTCAAGAGCAATAACTTTGCCCTCTTCCCTTCGGCATTCGTGTCATGGTCTCTGCCTCACGACAATGAGCTGCAGGTGAATTACACACGTCGCATACGCCGTCCCTGGGGCGGGCAGCTCAATTCATTCCGAAATATTTCGGATCCCACCAACATCTCCTACGGTAACCCTGAGCTCGCGCCTCAGTACTCCAATGCTTTTGAGCTGAATTACATAAAGAGCTTCACGGCCCACATAATAAGCGTGAGCGCCTACATGCGCACTACGTCCGACTGCATGAGCCGCATCTCATATATTGTGGACAATGTCATGTACACCACCACTGCCAATGCCGGCAACATGACCGACCTCGGTTGTGAGATCGTAATGAAGAATGGTTTCTTCAGCAATGTGCTGAATCTCACGACCACAGCCAATCTCTACAATAATCACATGAGTGACTGGAGCATCCTCTTCAATCATGACGGTACATCTATTCCCGTGAGCGGCAAGGGTCGCGACTCCTTTGCGTGGGACATACGCTGCATGGCTCAGGTGCGTCTTCCCTGGGATATAAGCCTCCAGGCCACAGGCCGATATAATTCACGTCAGCTCACAGCGCAAGGCTCTCGTGAACCGGGATGGAATGTAGATCTCGGACTCCGCAAGAATGTGGGCGACTGGAGCTTTGCCGTAAACTGCCGCGATCTCTTCGACTCCCGCCGCATGCACTCCTTCACATATGGAGCTGACTACAGCCAGGAGAATGAACGCTGGCGCGGCGGACGCCAGGTGCGCTTCACCGTCAAGTATTCCTTCGGCAACATGAAGGCCAAACGCCAAAACCGGGATATGATGAGTGAGCCGCAGGATGGATCCGGCTACAGTGATATGGAATAATATTTCAAAGTTTCATGCGTTAATTTTATATGTAAGAAAGCATAATACTCTCAAGTACTATTATGCTTAATCGGGGAGGACGCAGTAGTGATACTGCGTCTTCTTTTAATGAAAACAATTAATAAAACATTATAAATCAAGAATATGAAGAAAACATTACTCATACTTCTCATGGCTCTGGGCATGCTTGCAGGCAGGGCCGCAGAGGATATTCCAAAGCGGGAATTCCGTGGCGCGTGGCTGCATGTGATAGGCCAGACGCAGTATATGAACAAGACGCCGGAGCAGTGCCAGAATTATATCATCGACCAGCTCGACAAGCTTGCCGAGGCCGGATGCAATGCTGTGATCTTCCAGGTGCGTCCTACGGCCGATGCCATGTACAAGAGCGAGATCGAGCCATGGAGCTACTGGCTCACCGGCAAGCGCGGCAAGGCTCCTGTGCCGGAGTGGGATCCGCTTGCCTTTACAATTGAGCAGGCACACATGCGCGGCATGGAGCTGCATGCCTGGCTCAACCCTTATCGCGTGACGTCCAATGCCAAGGAGGTACTTCCTGCCGACCACCTGTACAATAAGGAGCCTCACCGCTTTTTCCGCTATGACAACAAGATTTTCTTCGATCCTGCATATAGCGAGAACCGCGACTACATCTGCAAGGTAGTGGCCGACATCGTGAGCCGCTATGATGTGGATGCCATACACATGGATGATTATTTCTACCCCTATCCCGTAGGAGGCAGCTTCAATGCCGATGCCGCAAGTTATGCAAAATTCGGAAACGGACAGAACAAAGGAGACTGGCGGCGTCATAATGTGGATCTGCTCATAGAGAAGCTCCACGGCACAATCAAGGGCATAAAGCCCTGGGTGAGATTCGGAATAAGCCCCTTCGGAATATGGCGTAACAAACGCACGGATCCGAAAGGCTCCGAGAGCGCCGGCCTTCAGAATTATGATGATCTATACGCCGATATTCTTCTCTGGGCCGACAAGCAATGGGTGGATTACGTAGCCCCACAACTGTATTGGGAGCTGGATCTCAAGGTAGCACCCTCGCGTAAACTCGCGCAATGGTGGAACGACAATATCCATCCTCCCGTGCAGCTATACATAGGCCAGGACACCAAACGCACCATGGACAAGCCCACAGCCACTGACAAGAACGAGCTCGCCACAAAGATCGACATATCGCGCCGTCTGCCACATATTGACGGCAACATATGGTGGCATGGCTACTGGGTGACCGGCAATTACAAGGGAGCCCTCAATGCCCTTTCCTCCACTCACCAGTGCTCTCTGGCCATCCCTCCCGCCTGGAAGGGTGATGGACATGCGCCGGCCAAAGTGCAGGGACTGCGTTCGGGTGAACGCGATTCTCACAAAGTAGTAGAATGGGATTATCCCTCGAATTTCGGCGGCTATGGCTCCACGGCCGATCCGTCCGACGGAAAGAGCTCCGATGTTGTGAAGTTTGTGGTATACCAGTTCTTCCCCGGCGAGACCGTGGATATTTCCGACCCGGCCGCCATCATAGCGGTCACTCCCTTCAATGCCGTGCGCATGGACAATGCCGAAAAGGGGACAATATTTATTGTCACTGCACTCGACAGACTCAACCGTGAGTCGGATCCTTCGGCTAAGCTGATCATAAAATAAGAGGAGGCCCAATAGAACAGTTCATGAGGCGTGACGGTGTGCCTGCGAGAGCACATGCCGTCACGCCTCATCATTATTGCGGCGGGATTATGTCATAGCCACACCGCAATGCAGCCGGCTCAGAGATTAAAATAATAAGTGCCAGTAGAGAGAGGGGTATAGAAAGAATAGTTGGTGCCACGCAGATAATAGGATGTGTTATAAGCCGGTTGATCCACTCCATAGTTCCACATGTCGCTCCAAGGATTCCATGCATTTATTACAGTCACATTATATTGCAGACCATTGTAACTATAACCTACCTGAATGGGAATCACGCGCCATACTCCCTGAGCGTCATAACCGCATGCCATCACATTGGCCGTGCCGGAATTCTGCCATGACGGAGCGCCGGCCACTTGAGTCCAGCTTCCGCCCCAACTATTGTTCCAGGGGTTGCCCCAGGCTCCGCCCCATGTGCTCCCCGCCACTCCTCCGGGCGCAGGCAGGCTGTTGCCACGAGGCCCGGCAGCGACTCCGCCGGGACGCGGCACACTACGCTGCCCCATAGCCGGCAACGAGAGAATCATCGCCGCCATAATCAATAATATACGTCTTAATATTTTCATAATCAATTACTTTTTATATTCACAACAATTTTTCGGGCAGTTAGGTTGATTTTTAAACATTATTTTACTACCTTTGCGAATCTGAAAGTATCAGGTAAACACTTATTTTAACCACATGAGAGTCAAGGCTTCAATCATCCTTTCCACACTGCTCGCACTGGCAAGCTGCAGTCCGGCCGCAGATAAAGAGATCGAACAAGGCGAGGCTGCCGCAGCCGGAGTGGAAGCTGCAATCATGCAGGGCCGCACCGCAGCCAGGGCATTCATCAACATGGATCCGGCCGACACAATGGCCATTCAGGCTAAGCTGCTTGAAGCACGCGCAGCTCAAAGCAAATATATCATAGCCGGCAAGCGCGACCATGCCGAAGCATTCGACACAGCCTTCTTGCGCACTCTCAAAGCTGTGAGTCCAGATGTGGCCAACGCAGTAGAGACTGCTCAATCCAATTGAATCTTTTAACTTTCTTATAGTATTAAATCAATTCCATGACTATTGTAGACCGCTTCCTCGACTATGTAAAATTCGATACACAAAGCGACGAACTCACTAACCTCACCCCCTCTACTCCGGGGCAGATGATATTCGCCCAGCATCTTGAGAAGGAACTCCGCCGAATGGGGCTTGAAGAAATAAGCCTTGATGAAAACGGATATCTCATGGCCTCGCTGCCGGCCAATACCGACAAGAAAGTACCCACGATAGGCTTCATTGCTCACCTCGATACAAGCCCCGACATGAGTGGCCGCCATGTGAATCCTCGCATCGTAGAAAAATACGACGGCAAGCCAATCACTCTCAATGAGAAGGATAACATCATACTCAGCCCCGAAGAATTTCCCGAGCTGCTCCACTATGTAGGGCAGGATCTCATAGTCACCGACGGCACCACGCTGCTCGGAGCCGATGACAAAGCCGGCATTGCGGAGATAATCTCTGCGATACACTACCTGCAGAATCACCCTGAGATAAAGCACGGCAAGATACGCATCGCTTTCAATCCGGATGAAGAAATCGGACTCGGAGCTCACAAGTTTGACGTTGAACGATTCGGTTGCGACTGGGCTTATACCATGGATGGCGGCGAAATAGGCGAACTAGAATATGAAAATTTCAACGCAGCCGTCGCACGCATAACCATAAAAGGACGCAATGTTCATCCGGGCTACGCCAAGCACAAAATGGTCAACTCCATGAGAGTCGCCTCTCAGTTCATGCAGATGCTCCCTCGATGGGAAACACCGGAGCACACTGAGGGCTACGAGGGCTTCTACCACCTCGTAGGAATCGAAGGTTCTGTGGAGCAGACAGTGATAACCTATATAATAAGAGACCACGACCGTGACCGCTTTGAGAGCCGCAAGCGTGAGATAGAACATTTGGTGAATAAGCTCAACACCGAGTTCCCCGACTGCTGTTCATCCGAAATCAAAGACCAGTATTATAACATGCGCGAGAAAATCGAGCCGGTAATACACATAATCGACATCGCCGTGCAAGCCATGAAGGAAGCCGGTCTCACTCCAAAAGTGCAGCCCATACGCGGAGGTACCGACGGTGCACAACTCAGCTTCAAGGGTCTCCCCTGCCCCAACATCTTTGCCGGCGGACTCAATTTCCACGGCCGCTATGAATTCCTGCCCATCCCCTCTATGGAGAAGGCCATGGACGTAATCGTGCAGATCGTGCGCATCGTAGGCGAACGTTGAAGACACTCATAGCAATCACAGGGCCCACAGGCGTAGGCAAGACCGATGTTGCCATAGAACTTGCCGAGACGCTTCACACCGAAATCATCTCGGCCGACTCGCGCCAGGTATACGCCGACATCCCCATAATATCAGCAGCACCCACGCCCATGGAACGGGCGCGGGTGCCGCATCATTTCGTGGGGATACTTCCCCCTGAAGCATATTTCAGCGCAGCTCTTTTTGAGCAGCAGGCAATGGAAGTGCTGACCAGGCTCTTCCGCACAGCCGACACTGTTGTGCTATGCGGAGGCTCCATGCTATACGTCGATTCTTTGTGCCACGGCATCGACCAACTGCCTACAATATCCCCCCGCATTCGCGAAAAAGTGGCCGGCATGGCCGCAGGCGAAGGGCTTACCGGCATGCTCGCCATGCTGGAAAAGCTCGACCCGGACTACCACGCCATTGTAGACAAGGCCAACCTCAAGCGCATCATGCATGCCATAGAAATATGCCTGGAAAGCGGCACTACCTACACATCCCTGCGCACCGGCCGACGACTTGTGCGCCCTTTCAAGCTGCTTAAATACTGCCTTACCGCTCCGCGCCCAATCCTCTTCGAACGCATCAACACGCGAGTGGAAAAAATGCTTGACCAAGGAATGATTGAAGAAGCTCGACGCCTCTATCCTCTGCGACATCTCAATTCACTCAACACGGTGGGATGCAAGGAAATGTTTGAATACATCTCCGGCAACTGGGATCTTCCCTTCGCCATAGCCCGCATGCAGAAGAACACCCGCGTATATGCAAAAAAACAACTTACCTGGCATGCACGCGACCCGGAGATTCGCACGCTTGACATAACTGCATTTCCCTCCCCGGCTCACACTGCCGGATCCATCGTGAGAGACCTCCATGCCCTACAGCAAAGCAGTGAGCCATAAATTCTCTTCGATCGCCATAACAGCTGCATGACCATTCCACCAGACTCAGGCTGCTTCTTGCAAGATTCAATATTTTTCGCTAATTTTGTGGCTTAAACACTATTTCTACTTGACATGAAAGAATTAGCTACAAAATACGATCCCTCTCAGGTAGAGGGAAAATGGTATGACTACTGGATGAAGCATCGCCTCTTCCACTCTGAGCCCGATGATCGCGAGCCATATACCATTGTCATCCCGCCCCCCAATGTCACAGGCGTCCTGCACATGGGCCATATGCTCAACAATACAATTCAGGACATACTCATACGCCGCGCCCGCATGCAAGGCAAGAACGCTCTATGGGCTCCCGGCACCGACCACGCTTCTATAGCCACCGAAACAAAGGTGATAGCCAAACTCGCAGATGAAGGAATAAAAAAGACCGACCTTACCCGCGAGCAATTCCTCTCCCACGCCTGGGAATGGACTCACAAGCACGGCGGAATAATTCTCCAACAACTCAAGCGCCTCGGAGCATCATGCGACTGGGAGCGCACAGCTTTCACCATGGATGATGAGAGAAGCGAAAGTGTAACCCGCGTCTTCTGCGACCTCTTCAACAAAGGCCTCATATACCGCGGACTGCGCATGGTAAACTGGGATCCCAAAAATCGCACGGCTCTCTCTGATGATGAAGTGTACTATCGAGAGGAGAAGAGCAAGCTTTACTACCTCCGCTACTATCTGGCAAATGATGACCTCTCCGGCGAGACGGGTGCCGATGAAGAAATAGTGCACCGCGACGCGCAAGGCCGGCGCTACGCTGTAGTAGCCACAACGCGCCCCGAGACAATCATGGGCGACACGGCCATGTGCATCAACCCCAAAGACCCGAAGAACACCTGGCTGAAAGGCAAAAGGGTGATCGTGCCACTGGTGGGTCGCGAAATCCCCGTGATCGAAGACCGATACGTAGAGACTGATTTCGGCACAGGATGCCTAAAGGTGACCCCTGCGCACGATGTGAACGACTATCGCCTCGGACAGATCCACAATCTCCCGTCAATCGACATCTTCAATGAAGACGGCACTGTGAGCGAGGAGGCAGGAATGTATGTGGGTATGGATCGGTTTGCTGTGCGTGAACAGATCATGAACGACCTGCGCCAGGCCGGTCTCGTGGAAAAAGAGGAAGACTATACCAACAATGTGGGATGCTCCGAGCGAACCCACGTTCCCATCGAGCCGCGATTGAGCAAACAGTGGTTTATCAACATGAAGCACTTCGCCTCAATCGCCTTCTCTCCGGTGATGGAGAATCTCATAAAATTCGTGCCGTCGAAATATAAGAACACCTACCGCTCATGGCTTGAGAACATTCAGGACTGGTGCATCTCCCGTCAGCTCTGGTGGGGCCACCGCATACCGGCATGGTTCATCGACACCCCGGAAGGCTGCGAGGAACGCTACGTGGTAGCCAACAATGAGGAAGAAGCCCTTGAGAAAGCCCGAGCTCTCACCGGCGACCCATCCCTGCCCGCATCAGCCCTGCATCAGGATGAAGGAGCGCTCGACACATGGTTCTCTTCCTGGCTGTGGCCCATCAGCCTGTTCAACGGCATAACCGATCCCGGCAACAAAGAGATAAGCTATTACTATCCCACGGCTACTCTCGTCACCGGGCCCGACATAATCTTCTTCTGGGTGGCACGCATGATCATGGCCGGCTACGAATACATGGGCGACATGCCTTTCCACAACGTCTACTTCACCGGTATCGTGCGCGATAAGCTCGGACGCAAAATGAGCAAAAGTCTCGGCAACAGTCCCGACCCCATCGAACTGATAGACCGCTTCGGCGCCGACGGCGTGCGCATGGGCCTTATGCTCGCGGCGCCCGCAGGCAATGACATTCTCTACGATGATGCCCTCTGCGAACAGGGACGCAACTTCAATAACAAGATATGGAATGCCTTCCGCCTGATCAAAGGATGGGAAGTGAGCGACTCTGCCTCACAGCCCGAGAGCGCCCGACAGGCCATAGACTGGTTCAAAGCACGCCTGAACGCAACTCTCGCCGAGGTAGACAGCTCCATGGAGCAATTCCGTATCTCCGAAGCTCTCATGGCCATCTACAAGCTCTTCCGCGATGAATTCTCATCATGGTATCTTGAAATGATCAAGCCCGCTTACGGCGAGCCCATTGATGCGGCAACTTATGCTGCAACTCTTGACTTCTTCGACTCTCAGTTGCGCATGCTCCACCCCTTCATGCCTTTCATCACCGAAGAACTATGGCAGCACCTCTCGCCCCGACAGGAGGGAGAAAGCATCATGACCGCTTCCATGCCGGAGCCGGAAGAATACAGCCGGACTACACTCTCCGACATGGAAATCATAAAAGAAATCGTGGCAGGCGTGCGCACCATCCGCAAGCAGAAGCAGATACCGGGCCGACAGCCACTCTCGCTTCTCATAGGAGGAGCATGGCCCGAAGCACTCGCTCCGGTTCTATCAAAAATGGCCGGACTTGAGGCCATCACACCTGTAGAGGGCAAGCAGCCAGGAGCCGCCACTTTCCACATAGGTGCCACCGAATATTCAATACCTCTGCAAGGCAATATCGACACAGCCGAAGAGAAAGCCCGCATCGAAGCCGAGCTGACTCATCTGCGCGGATTCCTTAAAGGTGTGGAAAAGAAACTATCCAATGAACGCTTCGTCTCCTCAGCTCCTGAGGCTGTAGTAGCCCTTGAGCGAAAGAAGCAGGCCGATGCAACCGAAAAGATAGCAGCCCTTGAAGCCTCTCTTCAGGCTCTGCAATAAGAAATTGTCCCAACAAATTTCTTATACACCCCAAAGACCTTGAATAAACACGCTCAGGAGCCGGCGTGAGCCGCATGATGGCTCACCCGGCTTCCTTTTATTTCAACCACATAGTATACTCCTGCAAAACCCATGAAGAAACTCCATGCTCTCGCCTTATCGGCAGCAGCTCTGCCCGTAATGGCAGCCACCCCCTTCACCCAATGGATCCAGCATCCGTCGCTGCCTCTCCAGGCGCCGCTCATGCTTGATTCCGTCGACATCAAAGGCTCAAAATATGGCCCTGCCTCAATGTTGGCATCAGTCCGCCCCCTGTCTCCCGGAGCAAAAGGCACTCCCCTTTCTTCCGACTCCATTGTGACACTGCCTCACACTGACATTACAGCACTGCAGCGTCTCACTACTGCCATAACCGCACCTCGATACACCGAGGGATCACTCATCATAGAGTCTTCTCTTCCCTACGAAGTGATCATCGATTCCAAGAGCTGCGCAACACGCGCAGATCTCAAGGCGCCGGCAGCATCCACCATCCCTCTCAAGCTCTCTCCATGTCGCACATACCCTATTGAAGTGCGCCTTATCTCCACTCCCACTGACTCCGCGCCCACCCTCTCGATGCGCTGGCAAAGTGCCGACTCTACAGCCGTAGAGCTATCCACTCCTGCAAAGCGCCGTTTCACCCTCGATGACACAATGATGGGACTGCGCGTCTCTTCGGTACAGATAAGCCCCGACGGCAAATGGCTGCTCACGGCATATGCCGACATGACTGACGTAGACCGCACCATGCGTTACACCACCATCACCGACCTGAACACAGGCAAGACTCGGCGCACCTCGCTCTCTTCCCTGCGATGGATGCCTCGCTCTTCCAGGCTCTATACCCTGCGCGACGGAGCTTCGGGCAAAGACCTGATCACAATCGACCCCGCTACATTGGCCGAGACTACCGTAGCGACCAATGTCCCCGACAAAGACCTGCAATGGAATCCTGCCGAAGACCTCCTCTACTACATTGACTCCAAAGAGCCGGAACAGGCCTCCGGGCCCCTCAAGCGACTTGCCAGCCCTGCCGAAAGAGTGCCGGGAGCCGCAGTCCGCACCGAAATTCATGAATATGATCCGACCACAGGCATAGACCGGACTCTCACCTTCGGCCGCCGCACTCTTGACATAGCAGACTTCCATCCCGCCGGCCATCGTCTCCTTATCATGAGCATGGAAGAGACGCCGACCAGGCGCCCTTATGCAGAAATGGGTCTATATGAACTCGACACCCGCACTCTGGCCCTTGACACGATCGTAGCCCCCACAGGCTTTCTCTCCCAAGCCACTTATAGCCCCGACGGCAAACGCATAGCAATAACAGGCGCGCCCGATCTCTTCAATGGAATAGGCCGCAACTATGGTGATCATCCCGTAGGCAACGATTATGACACCCAGCTCTTCATCCTGAGCCGCACTGACGGAACCATCACACCCGCCTCTCGTGATTTCCACCCGGCCATAGACGGTGCCCCGGTATGGAGCCAAGCCGACTTCCGCATATATTTCCCGGTCAACGAAGGGTTCTCTCACCCACTCTATAGCTATGACCCGCGCACACAGGCTTTCACCCGCATACCCATGCCCGAAGGACTCACCATAGCTCGCGGCGCAAGCATACCCGCCACTTCTCCAAGAATAGCCTTCACTGCCGCCGGCGACTATACCACAGGTGTCGCGCTCACCCACGACCTGCGCAAAGGCAAGACCTCTATCTTCGACGATCCCCTTGCATCCCGCCTCGCAGAAATCGATATGGCTCCCGGAGAGCAATGGAGTTTCACCGCTTCCGACGGGACTCCGATCGACGGATACTTCTACCTGCCGCCGGACTTTGATCCCTCCCGCAAATACCCCCTCATAGTATATTACTACGGTGGCACTCTCCCTTCTCAACATGGCATTACCTCCCCTTACAGTCCTCAGGTCTTCGCCTCACGCGATTATGTAGTCTACGTTCTTAACCCATCAGGCACCACAGGCTACGGGCAGGAATTTTCCGCCCGCCACTGCAATGCCTGGGGCAAGCGCACGGCTGAAGACATAATAGAAGGCACACAGCAATTCATAGCCTCCCATCCTTACGTGAATCCCGACAAGGTAGGCTGTCTCGGAGCATCTTACGGAGGTTTCATGACACAATATCTGCAGACACTCACTCCAATGTTTGCAGCCGCTGTAAGCCATGCAGGCATTTCTGATGTGACCTCTTACTGGGGCGAAGGCTACTGGGGCTACAGCTATAACTCTGTAGCCGCGCCTGACTCATATCCCTGGACTAATCCGGAATTATTCACACGTCAGGGTTCTCTCTTCAATGCCGATAAAATCAACACTCCTCTGCTTCTGCTGCATGGCACAGCCGATACTAATGTCCCCCCCGGAGAAAGCATCCAGCTCTATAATGCCCTCCGCATACTCGGCCGCGATGTAGAGCTGATCACCGTAGAGGGTGAGAATCATTTCATTGCCGACTATCCGAAACGCCGCCTCTGGCAAGACACAATCATGGCATGGTTCGCCAAGCACCTTCAGGACTCTCCCGAATGGTGGAAAGCGCTCTATCCTGACCGTTGACAAATAGATACCATACAAAATCCCCCCCACAAGATTTGTCGGCTATGCCGCTATGCCTTGTGGGGGGTATTGCTATATTGTGGCGTGATCATCATCACTGCGATTCACCATCCTGCGCCATGCGCCACATGCGGGCCTCGGCAGGATTATCGGCCGGTGTCCAGAATCTTGCGCCCTGCAAGCCGTCAGGCAGATACTGCTGGGCCACGTGATGCCCGGCATAATCATGCGGATACAGATAGCCCTCATGATACCCCAGTTCCTTCATAAGAGCCGTGGGTGCATTGCGAAGATGCAGGGGCACAGGCAGGTCGCCGCTCCTTCCCACCTCTGCCAATGCCGCGTCTATGGCCTTATAGGCCGAGTTACTCTTGGCAGATGTGGCAAGATACACGGCACACTCCGAGAGGATTATACGTCCCTCGGGCCAACCTATTTTTGACAGAGCATCAAACGTGGCATTGGCCAGAAGCAACGCATTGGGATTGGCCAGCCCTATGTCCTCTGCTGCAAGGATCACCAGCCGGCGGGCAATAAACTTGGGGTCTTCTCCTCCGGCCACCATCCTTGCAAGCCAGTATACGGCCGCCTGAGGGTCGGAGCCGCGTATGCTCTTTATAAATGCAGAAATAATGTCGTAATGCAGCTCCCCGCCATGATCATAAGCCGCAGGATTCTGCTGCAGGCTCTCCGTCACAGTCTTGTCGCTGATCACCACAGGCTCCCCCTCGGGTGTGCTCTGCTCCAACAGATCCAGAATATTCAGCAATTTACGGGCATCTCCTCCCGAGTATCGGAACAAGGCATCCTTTCCCTCCACACGCACCTCACGCGCAGCAAGCACCTTGTCGGCAGCCAGCGCCCGAGAGAGCAGCACCTCCAGGTCGTCACGCTCCAGGGGCTTGAGCACATACACCTGAGAACGTGAAAGCAGCGGACGTATCACCTCAAATGACGGATTTTCCGTCGTGGCTCCTATAAGAGTCACCACACCCTCCTCCACGGCACCAAGCAGCGAGTCCTGCTGACTCTTGTTGAAGCGGTGTATCTCATCGATAAAGAGTATGGGCCTCCCTTTGGAGAAGAGGCTTCGGCTCTCGGCCCTGCATTGCTGCAATACCTCCCTCACATCCTTCACGCCGCTGCTCACGGCCGAAAGCGTGTGAAACGGCACTTCTGTCTGTCGCGCCACTATGCGCGCCAGCGTGGTCTTGCCCACACCGGGAGGCCCCCAGAGTATGAATGAATTGACCTTGCCGCTCTCTATCATGCGGCGTATCACGGCACCGTCACCCACCAGGTGACGCTGCCCTATGTAATCCTCCAGCGAGGCCGGTCTCAGGCGCTCGGCCAGGGGAATGCGTGAAGAGAAATCCTGCGACATAATTCCTTCCTACGCTGTCAGCGCGCTTCAAGAACAGCCAATAGCCTGTCGGCATCCAGCTCCTCAAGAGAGTCATGCACTTCATGTGCGTATGGCTCCACAGCCGCACGGCCAAGTGTGTCGGTCATGCCCACGACGTAGGCACCGCTCGCAAGTCCCGCCTTCAGTCCGTTCACGGCATCCTCCACCACTACACAACGCTCAATCGGCACTCCGATGAGTCGCGCCCCTGTGAGATAGGGCTCAGGGTCAGGCTTGCCGCGGCTCACCATGTCGCCGTCCACTACAGCGGTAAAGCTTTCGACAAATCCAGGAAGAGCTGCCCGCAACACCCGCATCTTCTGCCCGTCAGAACTCGTGACAAGTGCCACTGGCACACCCCTGTCATGTAGCGTTTCAAGCAACTCGCAGGCTCCGGGCATATATCCGAATCTAAGTTCTCTCTCGGCCTCAAGACAGCGCCTCTCCACCGCTTTTCTCACCTCCTGCGAGGGGAAATAGCGGTCGAGAATATCATTAAGCGTCATTCCCTTTATCACGCGTGGGAAATCATCCACTCCCGTAGGGAAGTCATGCTCTATGTCGGCCCAGATGCGGGTATAGCGGCGCTCGGAGTCGATAAGCACTCCGTCAAGATCAAACAGAAATCCTGCCTTCATCTCACTTCTTTACCTGCTTGCCCCAGGTATCCTTAAGACCGATAGTCTTATTGAACACGAGATGCCCCTCCTCACTGTCGGGATCCACAGTGTAGTACCCGAGGCGCTGGAACTGATAATGCTCTCCACCCTTGGCTCTCTCTGCCAGCCAAGGCTCGACTTTCACACCCTGACGCACCTTAAGGGAATCCGGATTGAGAAGATCGCGGAAATCGCCCTCTTCCACAGCAGGATTCTCCACAGCGAAGAGACGGTCATAATCCCTCACTTCCACATCGACGGCCGTGGGCGCGCTCACCCAGTGAAGAGTTCCCTTCACCTTGCGGTCGGCTCCCGGCAGTCCGGAGCGGCTATCCATGTCGCAGGTGGCATATATCTCTTCGATATTGCCCTCTGCATCCTTCTTAACGCCAGTACATTTTATTATGTAGGCTCCTTTGAGGCGCACCTCCTTGTCGGGCGACAGGCGGAAGAACTTCTTGGGAGGATTCTCCATGAAGTCCTCACGCTCTATCCACAGCTCGCGTGAGAAAGGCATCTCGTGCGTTCCTGCCGTGGGATCTTCCGGATTGGAATCCATGAGCATAGTCTCGGTCTCTCCCTCGGGATAATTGGTGAGCACGAGCTTCACAGGGTTTACCACAGCACTCACACGTGTGGCATGAGCGTTGAGATCCTCTCTCACAGAATGCTCCAGCAGTTCTATATGATTCAGCGCCTCATACTTGGTGTAGCCTATCCTGCCCACAAAATCCTTTATCGAGGCAGGCGTATAGCCCCTGCGGCGCAAACCGCACAGTGTGGGCATGCGGGGATCGTCCCATCCGTTCACCAATCCCTCGTTGACAAGCTGAAGCAGCTTGCGCTTACTCATCACGGTGTAAGTGAGATTAAGACGGTTGAACTCTATCTGGCGCGGACAATAGCTCTCATCGGCAAGCTCGGAGACAAATTTCTCATAGAGCGGACGGTGGGGCACAAACTCCAGCGTGCATATCGAGTGAGTCACCCCCTCGAAGTAATCGCTCTGACCATGTGCGAAATCATACATGGGATACACTTTCCAGGTATCTCCCGTGCGCCAGTGGGGCGTATGTATTATGCGATACATTATCGGGTCACGGAAGTGCATGTTGTCGCTCGCCATATCGATCTTGGCTCGCAGCACCATGGCGCCGTCGGGAAACTCGCCGGCATTCATGCGGCGGAACAGATCGAGATTCTCCTCCACAGGACGATCGCGGAAGGGACTCGGAGTGCCCGGCACTGTAGGCGTTCCTTTCTGCGCCGCTATCTGCTCGGAAGTCTGCTCATCCACGTAAGCCTTGCCCTCCCGGATCATGCGCTCGGCAAGAGCATAGAGCTTCGGAAAATAATCTGACGCGTAATACAGGCGATCCTCCCAGTCATAACCCAACCAGTGTATGTCACGCATGATGGCATCGACATACTCCGTATCCTCCTTCTGCGGATTCGTGTCGTCGAAGCGCAGATTGCATGTGCCGCCAAACTTTTCGGCAGCGCCGAAGTCCATGATGATGGCCTTGGCATGACCTATGTGAAGATAACCGTTAGGCTCAGGCGGAAAACGCGTGTTCAGGCGTCCCCCGTTCTTACCCGCCTCCAGGTCTTCCTTTATCAACTGTTCTACAAAATTGAGGCCCTGGCCTTCCTGGCCCTGAGTCATATTATCGGTTGCTGGTATATCCATGATTGAGAAAATCGAATGTTATATTTGAGTTGAATAATAGCGTCAGTCAAGCTTGAGGACAGCCAGGAAAGCCTTCTGCGGCACTTCCACACTGCCTATCTGCTTCATGCGCTTCTTGCCTGCCTTCTGCTTTTCAAGCAGCTTGCGCTTGCGCGAAATATCGCCGCCATAACACTTGGCTGTCACATCCTTGCGCACTGCCTTCACTGTCTCTCGCGCTATGATCTTGGCTCCTATCGCAGCCTGGATAGCTATGTCAAACTGTTGCCTCGGTATCAGTTCTTTCAGCTTCTCACACATGCGGCGACCGAAGCGCACTGCATTGTCAAAGTGAGTGAGCGTAGAGAGGGCGTCAACGCTCTCCCCGTTAAGCAGCACATCAAGCTTAATGAGCTTGCTCTCCCTGAAGCCGTTGAGATGATAGTCAAATGAGGCATAGCCCTTGGAGATAGACTTGAGCTTGTCATAGAAATCTATCACGATCTCTCCAAGAGGCATGTCGAAAGTAAGTTCCAGGCGTCCGCCCGATATATACTCCTGCTTCACAAGCTCTCCGCGCTTGCTCAGGCAAAGAGTCATGATCGGGCCTATGAAATCGGCCTGAGTGATAATCGAAGCTCTTATGTAAGGCTCCTCAATGTGATCGATGAGGGTGGCCTCGGGCAATCCCGAGGGATTATGCACCTCTGTCATATGCCCTTTCTTGTCATACACGCGGTAAGATACGTTGGGCACCGTGGTGATGACGTCCATGTCAAACTCTCTGCCAAGTCTCTCCTGCACGATCTCCATGTGCAGCAGCCCCAGGAAGCCGCAACGGAAGCCGAATCCAAGGGCGGCCGAAGATTCGGGAGAGAAGGTGAGAGAAGCATCGTTGAGCTGCAACTTTTCAAGCGATGCCCGCAGATTCTCGAAGTCCTCTGTCTCTATAGGGTAGACTCCGGCAAAGACCATGGGCTTGACCTCCTCGAATCCGTCGATGGCAGCCTCGCAGGGACGCGCCACATGGGTGATGGTGTCACCCACTTTCACCTCTTTGCTGGTCTTGATGCCGGAAATGATGTAGCCCACATTGCCTGCCGAAAGCTCTCGCGTCGGCTGCATCTCAAGCTTGAGCACCCCTATTTCATCGGCATGATACTCCTTGCCCGTAGCTACAAACTTCACGAAATCGCCGGTGCTTATGCTTCCGTTGACAATCTTGAAATAGGCGATTATGCCGCGGAAAGGATTAAACACCGAGTCAAATATCAGAGCCTGCAGCGGGGCCTGCGGATCGCCGGCAGGCGCCGGCACTCGCTCCACTATCGCACTCAGTATATCGGGAATGCCCATGCCCGTCTTGCCCGAAGCGCGTATTATCTCCGAGCGATCGCAGCCAAGCAGATCGATTATCTGATCCTCCACCTCTTCAGGATTGGCGCTGTCAAGGTCGCACTTATTTATCACGGGAATTATCTCCAGGTCATTGTCTATGGCCATATAGAGATTTGAGATGGTCTGGGCCTGAATTCCCTGGGATGCATCCACTATGAGCAGAGCTCCCTCGCAGGCTGCGATGGAGCGTGACACTTCGTAGGAAAAATCCACATGCCCCGGAGTGTCAATGAGATTCAGGGTATAATGTTTGCCCTCCCGCACATAATCCATCTGTATGGCATGGCTCTTTATGGTGATGCCACGCTCTCGCTCAAGATCCATGTCATCGAGCACCTGTGCCTCCATATCCTTGGCGGCCACAGTGTTGGTGTATTCAAGCAGGCGGTCGGCAAGAGTGCTCTTGCCATGGTCTATATGGGCTATTATGCAGAAGTTGCGTATTGTCTTCATTACTTGTTATGTGAAAACTTGGGGTCATTGTTGATCAGCCATCGGGCTATCTGCACGGCATTAAGTGCCGCGCCCTTCTTGATCTGGTCTCCCACAATCCAGAAGGCGAGGCCGCGTGGATTGGATATATCAGCCCGCAGACGCCCCAGATACACCGGGTCGGTGCCACCTTTGTCGAGCGGCATGGGATAGAGCCTTGAGGCCGGGTCATCCATCACCACAAGGCCCGGGGCCTGCTCAAGAGCCTCACGCACGCGGTCAAGCTCCAGATGCTCCTGTGTCTCCACCCATATGGCCTCGCTGTGAGAGCGCATCACTGGCACACGCACACATGTGGCCGACACCATTATGTCAGGGTCATGCATGATCTTGCGTGTCTCGTGATACATCTTCATCTCCTCTTTCGTGTAGTCGTTGTCGGTAAAGACATCTACCTGAGGGATAAGATTGAATGCAAGCTGAGCTGAGAACTTCTCCACTGTGGGAGTCTCTCCGCCGAGCACCTGGCGCGTCTGCACCACAAGTTCGTCCATAGCAGCAGCTCCGGCTCCGCTCGCGGCCTGATAAGTGGCCACGTGCACACGCGTAATCCGGCTAAGCTTATTGATCGGAGCAAGCGCCACCAGCATCTGGATTGTAGTGCAATTGGGATTGCCTATGATGCCTCGAGGACGCTCCAGCGCATCGGCGGCATTCACTTCGGGCACTACCAGCGGCACATCGCTCTCCATGCGGAAGGCGCTTGAATTGTCAATCATCACGGCTCCGAAGCGCGTAATGTCGGCTGCATACTCTCGGCTTGTGCCGGCTCCGGCAGAGGTGAAGGCTATGTTCACGCCGGCAAAGTCATCAGTGTCATGGCGCAACTCCCTCACCTCTATCTCCTTGCCACGGAACGTATATTTGCGTCCCGCGCTGCGCGAGGAGCCGAAAAGCCGCAGCTCATCCACAGGGAAGTTCTGCTCATCGAGCACCCTGAGAAGCTCCTGGCCTACGGCTCCGCTCGCGCCTACTATCGCTACAGTCATTATTGATGCAGATATTTACTGGCGACCGTCTGTGGCCACACTGCGGTCAATCTTCTTTACAAGACCCTGAAGCACATTGCCGGGGCCCAGCTCGGTAAAGGAATCGGCGCCGTCGGCTATCATGGCCTGCACGTCATAAGTCCAGCGCACGGGAGCCGTAAGCTGCTTGAGCAGATTTTCCTTGATTTCCGCAGGGTCTGTGTGAGGCTTGCCGTCTACGTTCTGGTATACAGGACATACAGGTGTGTGGAATTCCGCAGCTTCTATGGCGGCTGCAAGCTCCTCCTGTGCAGGTTGCATCAGAGGCGAGTGGAAGGCGCCTCCCACCTTGAGCTTGAGCGCACGCTTGGCACCGGCTGCAAGCAGCTTCTCGCAGGCTGCGTCTATGCCCTCGATGGTGCCGGAAATCACCACCTGACCCGGGCAGTTGTAATTGGCGGGAGCCACTACATCATCTACCTCTGCACACAGAGCCTCTACCTTCTCATCGGGCAGAGCAAGCACGGCGGCCATAGTGGATGGGCGCAGCTCACAGGCCTTCTGCATGGCGTGAGCGCGGGCGGAGACAAGCTTCAGCCCCTCCTCAAAGCTCAGAGCTCCGGCAGCGACAAGCGCAGAGAATTCACCGAGACTGTGGCCTGCCACCATATCGGGCTTGAAATCGGGATCTGTAAGAGCCAGAATCACGGAATGCAGGAATATGGCGGGCTGGGTCACCGCGGTCTGACGCAGGTCTTCCTCTGTGCCGGCAAACATAAGGTCGGTTATGCGGAAGTCCAATACTTCATTGGCCTTCTCAAAAAGCTCACGGGCCTTCTCATTGTTATCATAGAGGTCTTTACCCATGCCTACAAACTGGGCACCCTGCCCCGGAAATACATAAGCTTTCATATTTCAGTCTTATTGTAAATTGTTTCTATCTTCGGAGGGAAAGCGGAATGCTTCCTTGTTCCCTTCTATCAAATCGCAAAGTTAGCACTTTTTTGCGATATACCCAAATCAAATCACAATCCATCAGGGCAACCGCATCAAAATTTTGCTTTAAGTAGCATGTCGGTCAGATAGTCGT